>JAUWHT010000396.1 GCA_030605745.1 Pirellulales bacterium
CGGCAGCGTGCCGGCGGCGATCGTCGGGCTGATCCTGAAGGGGCAGTTCGAGGGCATACTGGAAACCCCCCTGACAGCAGGGCTAATGTTCCCCATCACCGGATTGATGCTCCTCTGGGCTGCCCGACACCAAACCGGTGAGACTGTCTGCCGTGAACTGAGCTATACCCACGCGGTGCTGATTGGCGTTCTCCAGGCATTTGCGATCCTGCCGGGTATTTCCCGAAGCGGCGCCACCATCGTCGCCGGACTCGGCTGCGGACTGCGGCGCGACGAGGCGGCCGCGTTCTCCTTCCTGCTGGCCATACCCGCCATCGGTGGGGCCGGACTGCTGGAGGCGGCCGAATGGCTGGGCGGTTCGCACGGCACCATCCCTCTGGGGGCCCTGGCCGCCGGTGCACTGCTGAGCTTCGCCACCGGGCTAATCTCGCTCTGGTGGCTGGTGCACTGGCTGCGGCAAGGCCGGCTGCAACGCTTCGCCTGGTACGTGATCCCCTTGGGACTGGCGGTTAGCGCCTGGCAATTGCTCGGTTGAACTACAAAATGCAGGCAAAATGCCTGCGGTACAGGCAATGCGCAGAGATCAATGGATCGGCGGTGGATTGATTCTCACGCTGATCGTCCTGGTAGGCGTCGGCCTGTGGAAGACGTCCGGTGGGCGGAACCCCGGGCGAATCGCCGTGGTACGCCAATGTCGGGCCGTGATGGGAACCGACTGTACGCTGGTGGCGGTGGTGCCTTTCCGCCGGCAAGCAGATGCCGAGGCACTGCTGGCCGAGGCCGAAACCACGCTACGCGCGGCCGAAGCACGCATGAGCACCTGGCTGGCCGACTCGGAATTGGGACGGCTCAACGCGGCCGCCGCGGGCAAAGAGGTCCCGCTCTCGCCCCAAACTCTGGAGGTGCTCCGCGCCGCACGCGAAGCCCACTTGCAGACCGGCGGCGCTTTTGACGTCACCTGTCGGCCGTTGATCGAGCTGTGGCGACACACTGCTTGCGAGCAAGCAGTGGCACACATTTGCCTCAAACCATGGGAACTGGCCCAGGCCCGCGCCAGGTCCAACTGGCAACTCATCCGACTGACCGGCACCGGCGCCGTCAAACGCACACCTGCGGTGCGACTTGACCTTGGAGGTATCGCCAAAGGTTACGCCATCGATCGGGCCGCCGAGGTGTTGCGTGCTGCCGGTGTCATCGGCGGGATGGTCGACGTCGGCGGCGATCTGCTGTGCTTCGGCCGGCCGCTGGCCGGCGAAACCTGGCCGGTTGACGTAAAAAACCCCTCGGCCCCCGGACGCCTGGTCCAACTGCGGTTGCGCGAGGGCGCCGTGTGCACCAGCGGCAATTACGCGCGGTTTACCGAAATCGCAGGCAAGCGGTACAGCCACATCATCGATCCTCGCACCGGCTGGCCCGCCGAGACGGCTCTCTCGGTGACGGTGGTTGCCCCCACGGCAATGACCGCCGACATTTGGGCCACCGCACTAAGTGTGCTGGGGCCGGAAGGATTCGAGCGGTTGCCCGAGGGAGTCGAGGCCCTGATGGTCTTCGGCAACGAACACGATCGTCAAATCCGCTGCACCACCGGAATGTGCAACCTATGGCATGATTTCCGACCACTTGCCCTGCTTGGCGCTCCGGAGCACCGTATCACACACCCGTTGGGTCCGTAGCGCCGTTCGCATGGTGGGCTCGAACGGCTCGCCGCCTTCCAGGCTGGCCAGGAAGTCGGCAAAGCCGTTGATGAACGTGTGCTCGTAGCCGATCGTGCAGCCGGGCACCCACCAGTTTTTCATGTACGGGTGCTCGAAGTTGGTCACGTGTATCCGCTGCCAGCCGGTCAGGTGATCCTCGATCTTTTTGCCGGTCTCCGGATCAGCGTACCGGAAGTACTGCAAGATGTGCGGATCTTCCAGGTCGAAAAAGATTGCACCGTTCTCGCCGTTGATCTCCATGGTGCTGTAGTTTTTTCGACCCCGGGCGTAGCGGGTGCTTTCGAAGGTGCCCATCGAGCCGTTCTCGAAAACGGCCAGGAACATGCAGGCGTCGTCAATATCGACCTTTTCGACCTTGCCGCTCTCGGCGTGCTTCCGCTCTTTGATGAAGGTCTCGGTCGCCGCCACCACGCGCCGGATAGGGCCGTTGAGCCATTCGGCCGTATCGATCGAGTGTGCCAACAAGTCGCCGGTCACACCGGAGCCGGCCACCTTCGAGTCGAGCCGCCACAGCGCCATCCCGCCCTGGGGCACGTCGGCCGAGATGGTGTAGTCCTGGTTATAGGTTGCACGATAGTGGAACACCCGTCCCACGCGGCCTTCGTCAATAATCTGCTTGAAAAGCGCGATGGCCGGCACGCGGCGGTAGTTGAACGAGACCATGTTGGCCACGCCCGCCTTCTCCACCGCGGCCACCATTTCTTCGCCTTCGGCCATGTTCATCGCCAGCGGCTTCTCGCAGACGATCATTTTGCCGGCCTCGGCCGCCGCGATCACCACGTCGTGGTGCATAAAGTTGGGCACGCAGACGTCCACCAGGTCGATGTCGTCGCGCTGGACGAGCTTTCGCCAGTCGGTCTCCGTCGATTCGTAGCCCCATCTCTGGGCGAATTCTTCCAGCTTCTCGCGATCTTCCTCCCGGGCGTAGCACGCCTTGAGCACCGGCCGGTGCTCGCGCGGAAAGAAATGGTTCACCTGCAAGTACGCGTTCGAGTGCGCTCGGCCCATAAACCCGCAGCCGAGCACGGCAACATTCAGTGGTTTAGACATGATTTTCTACTTTCGTTGGAGTTCATAAAGCCGCGACCGTTGGTCGCGCCCATATAACCGCGACCACCGGTCACGGCTTTATGTTAGCCGTACTTCACAGCCAACTCGTCGACGAACTTCTTGCAATCCTCGGTGGCCTGCCAGGCGTCGGGCCAGAAGCACAGATCGATGGTCCACCAGTTGTCGGGGCAGCCGGCCTCGACAATCGCCGGCATGATCCCCTCGAAGTCGAGTTCGCCCCGGCCGAACGGCGGGTGGGTGCTGGTCTCGTTGTTGTGCAGCGTGCCGTCGGAGTCGATCAGGTGCAGCCGGCCGATCTTGCCGCTCAGTCGCTGGGCCAGCTCCTTGACGCCGCCTTGCAGCGTCTCTTTTTCGCCCACCTGCCGGGCGCCGTGGACAGCCACCATGTTGGCGTGGCAGGTGTCGAACATGGTGTAGAAATTGTCTTCGGCCACCCCGTCCAGGATGCGGAAGATGTCGCCGGGCTTGTTGAAGCAGAAGCCCGGCTCGAACTCCCATGCCACCCGTAAGCCTGCATCCGCCGCAATCTTGGAACACTCTTTCCAGGTCGCGATGACTCGGCTGAGCGCGTCGTCGTAATCGACCACCTTTTCGGCCGGCTCTTCCCCGGGAACCTGGCCAATGGTGCCGGGCGGCTCGGTCGTATCGACACGAATCACCTCGATGCCCAGGTCGTTGCAAAACCGGACGTTTTTCTTGAAGCAGCCGATGTAAGAATCCTTGCGGGGTGCAGTGATCAGTCTTTCGCCCCACAGGTCGGCCGCCAGCCCGCTGCACCCCATCCCGCGCGATTCCCAAAGGTCGCGGACCTCCTGGCGCTTGTCCAGGGTGTTCAGCGCGTCGGGATTGGGGTGCTCGCCGAAGCCGCCCAACTCCAGCCCATCGAAGCCCAGATCAGACAGCCTTTCAACCACCTCGGGAAACGGGACCGGCTTCTCGGCGTATGGGCCGATCGAATACGCCCAAGTGCCGATCGAAATTCGTTTGGACATGGTATACGGGTCCTTTTTCAAGTAAGTGAGGGTATCCGGGAATTCAGGACTGTGGGAGGCGACTCTGTCGGCGACTGAAGTCGACCTGTGGTTCAATCGCCGACAGAGTCACCTCCCACAAGAGTCCGCGCTGCGTGGACGCGGCGGCTAAACCTCTCTATGGTCCCCGATCTCCGGCATGTTCTCGTGAACGTCGGGGCCGAAGTACCGCAGGCCCACCAACGGCTCGCCGCCGGTGTTCTCAATCTCTACGCCGGCCGTGGTCGCCTCGTGCGTGATAAACACTTCGTCCCAGGGCTCCTCGCCGAAGTGGATCATCACGGGTGTGTGCAACTGGAGCGATCCCATCCGGCCGCTGCCCTGGACGGTGATCCAGCCGCTAGCGCCGGGGTCGGTGAGTATGCACTTGGCGCCGGGCTGGACGGTCAGCTCCTTGGCCGAGACCAACTGCCGGCCGTCGAACCGCCCGTAGTCGATCCAGCGATCGGTGTACCCGTCGCCCGATTTCTGCTGGTCCACGATCGGCTCTACGTAGTTATGTTCCTTAAAATGCGGGTCGACGTTCTTTTCCCAGTCGAGTTGCTCGATGATGAAATCGAGGTCCTGGTGCTTTTCCTTGGGCACGTCCTTGACCAACAGGTCCCAGGGCACTTCACGCCCTTCGACCAGCGACTGGAACATGCCGAACACGTCGCTGCCCCACTGTGGCTCGTAGGTACACATCGAGCCCGGGGCGTGCAATACGCCAGCCGGGATCAGCCAGCCAGTCCCCGGCTTCAGCCGGTATGCCTTCGAGAGGTCGAGGATTCCGTTGTCGCCCTTGTTCCAGTCCTCCAGGCACTTACGGACGTCGCCCTTCGTGGTGCCCGGCTCCAGACCCATGAAGGTGTAGTCGAAATGGTTCTCCGCGGCATTTAGTTGCGGCGGGAAGTAGTAGCACTCGGGCTTTCCTTCCTGGTTGGTCAGCTTGGCGTGTTCGGCCGTCTGGTGCATGTGGTGCGGGATGGGGCCCATGTTGTCGAAGAAC
This sequence comes from Pirellulales bacterium, assembly GCA_030605745.1. Lineage (GTDB taxonomy): Bacteria > Planctomycetota > Planctomycetia > Pirellulales > Thermoguttaceae > JAUWHT01. The sequence goes on from JAUWHT010000396.1 coordinate 4,806, forward strand.
TTTGAGTAAACGGGCCACCGCGCGTACTTGTCGAACATCTTCTTGCCGATCAATCGTACCCCGGCCTCGGCGACCGCGTCTTTGAGCAGGAACCGCCGGCCCTCGAACACACAGTAGCTCAGGCCCTCGTCCTCGGCCCGGTTCTCGTTCATCGCCTCGGTAGTGCTGGCGAACCATCGTTCGTCGATCCCCCCGCGGTGTACTCCCAGGGCGTACCAATCGGTCGGCGCCAGCTTGATCCGTTTGCCGGGGTGCAGGAAGCTGCGGGGAACCCAGTTGGGGGTCAACCGCAGCAGGCCGCCGCCGGCGTCCAGCGCGCGGCGGAGAATTGCGCCCACATTGTCCTTTTTCACAATTTCCGATGCACACATGATCGTTCACCTTTCTGGTTTGTAGTTGCGAGTCGAGAACTCCCTTTTTATTACGTCAGCGGAGTGTTGACAAGTACCCCTGGCAAAACCCCGACGCAGGGCGTACATTGAACGCCGCGGCAAGAGCAACCACTCTATGCAGGAGACCACCGATCATGGCCAAGAAAACCTGGACTTTGACGGACTTGGAGCAGGGCGTCTACATCGAACAGATCGCCCTGGGGCCGGAGAACGTGGGCGGTACGGCCACGGGCTATTCGGTCAGCAAGCGGACCCTGCGGGGTGGGCTCAGCGACGGGGTGGACGTGATCGAGGTCAACAACGGCGTGTTCCGCTTCGTTGTGATCCCTACCCGAGGGATGGGCATCTGGAAAGCCAGCCTCGGCCAGGTGCGGCTCGGCTGGAACTCGCCGGTCAAGGGGCCCGTCCATCCGGCGTTCGTCCATCTGGATGAGCCCAGCGGCATCGGCTGGCTCGACGGGTTCGACGAGATGTTGGTCCGCTGCGGCCTGGAGAGCAACGGGGCGCCCGAGTTCAGCGACGACGGCACGTTGCGATACGGCCTGCACGGCAAGATTGCTAATATCCCGGCCCATAAAGTGGAACTGACCATCGACGGCGACTCGGGCGAGATCACAGTTGTCGGTGTTGTGGATGAAGCCCGGTTGTTCGGCAACAAGTCGCGGATGGTTTCCACCGTGACCACGCAGGTCGGCCGGCCGGGGATGACCGTCTCTGACCAGATCACTAACATCTCGGCCGAAGAGAGTGAACTGGAGTTGCTCTATCACGTCAACTTCGGCCCGCCACTTCTGAACCCCGGCTCAAAGGTAGTGTTGCCGGCGGCGATGGTTGCTCCGCGCGACGCGGTGGCCGCCGAGAACGTGCCCGAGTGGGACACCTACGGAAAGGAAACCCCCGGCTCGGCCGAGGTCGTCTTTTTCCTCGACCTGCTGGCCGACGCCGAGGGCCGCACACAGACCTTGCTGCGCAACGCGGCCGGCGACCAGGGCGTGAGTCTTAAGTTCAACAAGAACCAGTTGCCGCACTTCACCCTCTGGAAGAACCGCCAGGCCCAGCCCGACGGCTACGTCACCGGCCTGGAACCGGGAATCAACTTCCCCAATGTAAAATCGTTCGAGAAGCACAACGGCCGGGTGGCGATGCTGGCCCCCGGCGAGTCGCGAACGTTCGATGTTACTATCGAAGCCTACCCCGACGCCAACTCGGTGAAAGCCGCCGAACAGGCGGTCGCCAAGTTGCAGCAAGGCAACGTGCCCAAAGTACGCGAGCAGCCGAATCCCGAGTGGTCGGCGGAATAGGCTTGTCTCGTGTCCCCGGCGGTAATTGAGTAACACTTTGGCGGTTTGCAGCGACTTTCGTACAGAATATAGGCAATAGCCGTTCGCGCAACGCGTCGCGGCGATGCACCCGCGGGACGTTGTCCCCCGGCTATTGGACCCGCGAGAATCCACAGACCCGCCGAAATTCCCTGAAATTTTCAGGAATTTTCCTTACTAGTTTTCCGGAAATCGTTGTGGGGCATGAGCAGGAAGGTGCTTGACAGACTTGATTGACCTGCTTAGAATCGAAACAGTCTGAAAACTTCTGAATGGTTACTAGAAATTCGTTGGAAGGATCAGCCGGCATGACTCGTATTGCGATTACTCTTTCGATAGTGTTGTTTGCGGTGGGTCGGTTTCAAGGGAAGTCTCTCGCCGAAGAGGACCTCCATGTTCCGCCGACGCTTCAAGTTTATGAGGAGCCCAGCGAGCACCAAGAAGCCAAGGGGATGCTGAATCGTCTCATGGGCAAGTGGGGCTCGCAGGCAACCCGGCGGCGTGAGCGGGAGCTGGCCGCGCTGAAGTCGCCCGAGCATTGGCGCGAGCGGCAGCGGCGCGCACCCGTGCCCACCTTGCCGAGTTCCTCGGCGACTTTGGGCCGAAATGTCCATTGAACGCGAAGATAGTGGGCAAGCTCGACCGGCCCGACTATGTGATTGAGAAGCTGATCTTCGAGAGTCAGCCCGGCTATCACTGTACGGCCAACTTCTACGTGCCAAAGCGTCGCGAGTTCCCGCGGCCGGGGGTGCTGGTGACCAGCGGGCACTCGGGACCAGCGAAGGCGTACGTCCTGTATCACAGCGTGGCTTTGGGACTGGTGCTGAAGGGCTACGTCGTGCTTGCCCTGGACCCTACCGGACAGGGTGAGCGCTCGGAGTATTTCGACCCCGAAACCGGCAAACACCTCGTGCCATTGTGTGTTTCGCAGCACCATTACCTGGCGCGGCCGTCGTGGCTGGTGGGCCGTTCGCTGGCCGGGTACCGCACGTGGGACTGCATTCGGGCCGTGGACTACCTGACGTCCCGGCCAGAGGTCGATCCCGAGAAGATCGGCGTGACGGGCAACTCCGGTGGCGGGATCATGGCCCTGCTGATCACGGCCGCCGATCCACGCGTGAAGGTCTGTGCCGCGGCCCACCCGGGCGGAAGCATGGAGGGAACCTATCTGGCCGGCCAGTACCTTATCAGGACCGAGATCTACAGCCTGATTCCGCCACGACCTTGCCTGATGATCGTGGGAGACAAGTCGGGTGAACAGCGGGGGCATCAGGACAAACTTGACCACATGCTCCGATTCTATGAAGGTCTTGGTGTAGATAAAAGCCGCGGTCAACTGGTGCTGGTTGACGGCTTCCACGATATGAAACAGCCCAAACGGGAGGCTTGCTACGCCTGGCTCAACAAGTGGTTCAAAAGGGAGAGCGAAGGCGGGAAGGAGCCGCCGCTTCAGCCACACTCTGTCGAGGAACTCAACTGCACCAAGACCGGCTACGTGCTGAGCGACCTCGGCGGCGAGTCGGGACAGACGATCAATGCGAAGCTCGCCTAGAAGCTGCGGCCGCCACGCTCCGTGCCGGAGGACAAAAAATCGCTCGACGCCCAGCGCTGAGAACTGAAAACGATCATTGCGAACCGCATCGGGCTGATAATCCCCGAGGAACGAGCCGTGCCCCCTTGCACGGCGCGAGGCCGCGTCGAAGCAGACGCATTCGTGGCCGAGAAACTGGTCCTCCACACCGAAGAAGACGTCGAATTGCCGTCGCTGCTGTTGGTGCCGAAGAAGGCGGATCAGCACGCGCCGATCGTCCTTCACACTGCCGAACTGGGAAAACCGACCGCGACGAATGGGCCATCTCTCGCCCTTGAGTTGGTGCGCAGAGGCTACATGGTTTTCTCCGTCGACGTTCGAGGCGCCGGCGAGACCGACCCGCGAGTTCGCTCGAAACTGCGCCCGCTTACACACTACGACCCCAGCCAGTTCCGCTTCGATTCGTGTGCGGTCTGTGCCGCGTACGAGAAGACCACGATGCCGGCGATGCCGGCGTACGACGTGATCCGGGCGATGGACTACCTGACCGGCCGGAGCGATCTGTCGGGCAGGCCCGTTGTGCTGCTCGGCGAGGGACTCGGCGGAGTGTGGGTGCTGGCGGCAGCGGCGATGGACACCAGGCCCGGCGGCGTGGTCTGCGTGAGAACGGTGCCCTCTTACAAGCTGATCGTCGGCTCGCAGTACTACAAGACTCGCGACTACTTCTGGGTCAACGGCGCGCTGAAGGATTTCGACCTGCCCGATTTGATCGGGCTGATCGCACCACGCCGCCGATCATCTATACGATCAACTACTCGGGCGAGTATTTTAAGCAGCCTGAGTACATCGAGCAGTTCAAGGCCGCCCCGCCCGATCTGCTCCACATCGGCAAGGCCGTACCCATTGTGCACAGTTGGGGGCCCATTCGCCTTTACGAGGGCGAGAACCAGCGCACCGGCGGGCCGGGACACACGCTGAGCTGGGAGAACATCGCCTTGCTCACACCCGAGGCGCTGGCCGAGCGGATTGAGAACATCCGCCGGACGGTTGCTCGCTACCACGAGATCGGCATCCGGGAAATCACTCCCTACATCTGTTACTTCACGCTGGCCGGCGACCACGAGAAGCGTGAGGGCTTCTGGAAGTTCTACGACAACTGGGACCGCTATGCCAAGTGGGCCGGACCGCGACCGCCACACGATCCGGCCGACTGGCTGCGCCGGGACGTCCACGGCCAACTCATGCTTCATGTGCGCCGCGGCTACCCGTATACGCCCGATTACTTTGCTCCACTTCATCGCTACGGCGTATGCACCAACCACCCGGACTGGATCGAGTGGCACCGCCGGCTGATCCGCATGGTGGCCGAGGTCGGCTACGACGGCTGCTTTGTGGACAACACGAGGCCCGACTTCTGCTGCTGCTACTGTCGCTACTGCAAGGCCGCGTTCGGCAAGTTCCTCGAAGAGAACCGCGACATCTACTGGGTCCGTCGTCTGACTGAAGGACTGGACATAGACAAGCTCAAGCTCGATTCGCCCGACGTGCCGGCTGAGCTGGACCGGCGTTTCCGCTTGTTGCGCACCAGCGATCACATGGGCATGCTCCGCCGGGTCGGCCGGCAGGTGAAGCCGGGCTTTACCATCTTCCCCAACGGCAACAGTATTCGCCAGTGTCTGACCACGGGCGGGCAATGCGACCGGCTGATGTTCGAGGGCACCTTCTCGCCCGGCATCCTCACCGCCGACAAGCCGCCCGAGACTGGCGAGATGGACGAGATCACGATCCGGGTTTCCGACGACGCGGTCAAGTCGAAGCGTTATACCTACCGCTACGAGTTGAATGACCACTGGATGGAACTGGAGGCCGACATCTCGATGCCCACAGGCATCCGGGTCGGTCAGCCTGTAGATCTGCAAGTGAAGCTTGTCGGCGTGGGTGGCGGCGGCCGCGACAACGACTTTGCCGAAGATTTCCATCTCTTGCTCGAAGACCCGGACAGTGGCGAGAGAGTGCGGCTGGCGTTGGAACCACGGGGGGTGTTTGGTGCTGCGGGTCCGTTGGGCAAGGGCAAGCGGCCTCCGGCGGTGCTGAAGGCCACCTGGACGCCAAAGCGAACCGGCCGCTATGCCGTCTGTTTGGGCTTCACCTACACCGACGCCGGCCATATCCGATCACATCCGCACCTGGCTCGGCTGTTGGGCACCCAACTCTGCCGCACGCACGTGGCCGAACTGCTGTTTACCCAGCACATGAACGCTCGGTGCATCTACCTGGGCTACGAGACCGGCCGCAGTGGTTGGGAGAACGTGCAGGAACTTTCGCTGGCCGAGTTAGCGGCCTTCAGCGGTGGTGGGGGATTCTCCGGTCACGGCGCGCCGCAGGCTACTTACCGGACCTTCTTCCAAAAACACCCCGAACTGTTCGACGGCTGGCAACCGACCGCCCCGGTGGCGGTGCTCTACGCCTATTGGGGGCCGAACCCGCTGAATGCGCACCGGCCGGTCGGACGGGTCACCGTTCATCACTACCTGGCCGGCACTCACCGGCTGTTCGTGGCCTTGGTCGCCGCCCGGCTGCCCGAGCAGTCGGACGCCCTGGCCGGCTTTCGCGCGATCTATCTCCAATCGCCCGGTTATGAAATGTCGCCGGTCCAGCTCCGCGGGCTTTGCGAGTATGTCAAACGGGGCGGCCGTGTGGTGCTGGCCGACGAGAAGATCACAATCAACGGCCGGCCGGCTGCCGAACTGCTCGGGCGCGACAAGATTGCACTCTGGGACTGGAGCAAGCCGACCACCCCAACCAAGCCCGTTGCAGTGTCCGACGGACTGCGCAGGAATGTCCGCTTTGCGCTCTACCGCCGGGGCGACCGCCTGGCGCTGCACGTGGTCAACTACAACGTCTGCCTGTTGGACAAGGCCAAGAAAGTGCTGGAGGTTGAACCGACGCCGCTGGCGGTCCCGCTGCCAGGGGGCTGGAAGGCGGTTAAGGCCACGTGTTTCGACCCGGATGGTGAACCACAGCCGCTAAAGTGCACCGTTGCCGACGCCACAGCAAAGCTGACGCTGCCGAAGCTGCACATCTACAAGATCGTGCTGCTGGAGAAGGCCTCATAAAGCCGCGACCGGTGGTCGCGCCATGGCGCGACCACCGGTCGCGGCTTTATGCGCTATGGCGTGACCGGCGCAACAGCATGGCGAAGCGCAACCTAATCAGTACCTTCTGCGTCCGGGCGCTGGTCGATGACGGGGAAGGCGCTGATGCGCAGCCGTGCCGCGCCCATAGGGACAAGCGTAATCGGCTCCACCGGCTCGCCGGACTCGACCGGGCTGTCCTGAAGCTCGGCCACGAGCCCGTACCGGTCCAGCTTCCACTGCGGAATACGCTTCCCTTTAGCGCGGAGTTCGATCGGCGTGCCCTCTTGGGTGAACGGCATATCGCTGGACGGCCAGGCGCGTTTGAACACCTGGAACGATGCGCCGGGGTTCTGCTCGTCGAGCACTAACCCATAGTTCCAAGGCGTTGTCGGGCGTGGCAAACCACAGATGCTGCGCGTAATATGGCCAGCCATGCCCCCAGTTGTGCTGACAGCACCGGTGGCCATGCGGGTTCATGTGCAACATGGGACCGCCGTTTTCCAGCCCGGGCGACTTGCTCTGACGATCGGACAGCACCATGTTTGGCGCGGTAAGGTATCGCAGGGCCTTCAGATCCGCGGTCAGTGCCGCCGGGAGCGAGTTGAAGACCACGTCCTCGCACCGATCTGCCCAGCGAAGGTCGCCGGTGATCCATACCAGCGTTTCATCCGAGAGCATCTCCTCCACGATACCGCACGTCTCAATGGCCTGGCGCGGGTCGTTGCGGCCGGGCCGGGCATTCTCGTCGGCGCCGAACATCCCGCCGGGGACCTGGCCGTAGAGGTCCCGAACCTTCTGCCAGTTGCGGCAGGCAGCCTGCCGGTGGGACGGTTCCTTCGACAGCATCCAGTATGTAGCGGGCTCGCCGAACGCCTGGGCTATGTTGACGTTGTGCCAGTTGATCACGTCCTCGTCCCAGCGCGCGGCGTTGTGGTGCGTCTTGTGTGCGAGGTCGAGCAGCCACACCTCGCCGGTGCGGTTGTAGAGCCAAAGGATGCTGTAGAGCTGATCACCGGCGCGGATCCGGTCCCAGTAGCCGGGCAGAAACTTCTCGTCCGGGATCGTGGTCAGGTGCTTGAAGTACTTGGTCAAGAGGTCGATCACGCGACGGTCGCCGGTGTAGTCATAGTAGTCCTGGAGGCAGAAGAGCATAATCATGTTGGGCCAGAGGTCGGGGTTGCCCTTGAGCCGGGTGCGGTTGGACTCCGGCCCGAACCAGCCGTCCGCCTGTCGGCTCCGGATTGCCGCCTCGATCCAGACCTTCGTTTCCCGGAGCAGCGCCTCGTCGTCTAGCACGAAAGCCAGGTTGGCGTACCCCTTCAGCCAGTAGGGCACTTCCTCCCAGCCGTGCTTTCCTTTCTTGGGCTCCAGCCAGGCATTACCTTCCTTCCGGAGGAAGCGGCTGATCTCGGTCAGGTGGCCGGTGAAACCAGCCGCCTCCAACTCCAGTTGCTTGCGCAACCAGCCGCGAGGCTCAATGGCACGGATGGGAAGCTTCAGCAGCGGATTGGGCTCCAGCGGCTCACGGTTACTCACGTAGAAGTCGTTTCGTCTCAGCGTGTCAGGCCGGTCCACCACGCTGACCGCACCTCTCGACTCGGTAGCAAGAACAAAACAGGTGATTAGTACCGCACAAGGCAAGAAACAACTCTTGAGCATGAGACGGCCCTTTCGTAACCGATCACGGGTTTTCAGGGCTCTCGGGACCTTCCCGAGAAGGACTGCCCTGAACCGATTGTTTCAATCCTAAGCACGCTCATCAGGTTTGTCAAGGACCTCTACAATTGTTGTGCTACAAAGGGAAAAAAGGGGACAATTGCCTTCCGTAGCCGGTTGCGGTATCATTGTGGCACGGATTATTGAGCTCCCAAACCCCCACAAAATGACTAGGAGAATACCATGTCAGAAGAGAAAGCCAAGAGAATCACGCGTCGCCGGGCGATGGCCGCTTCGGTCACCGCCGCGGGCGTTGTGGCAGTCGGCGGCACGCAGGCCATGGCCGCACCGCGCCGAAAGCGGCCGCTTGAGGGCAAGCGGGTGCTGGTCGCCATCGGCGAGTTCAGCGAAGGATTGGAAACCTACTACATCGTCTACCGGCTGATGGAAGAAGGTGTAGTGCCGGTCGTCGCGGCAGCCGACGTCAAGTCGCTACAGATGGTCGTGCACGACTTCGACCCGCAGTACTCGAACTACACCGAGAAGCCGGGCTACATGATCCAAACCCAGGTGGCCTACAGGGACGTCAACCCGGCCGACTACGACGGGCTGGTGATCCCCGGCGGTCGCGGGCCGGAGGAAATGCGGCAGAACAAGGACGTGTTGAGGATTGTCGGTTACTTCGTGGACAAGAACCTCCCGCTGGGCGCGATGTGCCACGGCCCGCAGGTGATCTACGCCGCCCGGCCGGTCAAAGGACGCCGCATGACTGCATACTCCGGGATCAAGGTCGACGTCGAGTTGGCCGGGGCGAAATATATCGACCAGCCGACGGTGGTCGACGGCGCGATGGTCACCTCCCGCGGCTGGCCTGACCTACCCGACTTCATGCCCAAGTTCCTCGCAGTGCTGGCAAGGAAACGGTAGGCGATCTGTAGTACAAACCCGTAAAAGCTTGTTTCCCTGGCAAACTTTTGCTCGTACTGGTTTTAGGGTTCAGGGTTCAGGACTTTGCTTCCAACCGTATCCGATTTCACACGAAAATCCTGAACCCTGAACCCTTGACGGCTTTGGT
>JAUWHT010000322.1 GCA_030605745.1 Pirellulales bacterium
TACCTATTTTAACATTTATCGGATTTTCAACCTTTTTTTCGCCCCGGCCGCCCAGTTCCCAACTGCCATCGTCTTAGCAGAAAAAACAACCTGCGGAAAATCGGGCTTGCCCGGCGCGTTGCTGGGTGTCAATATGCTCCAATGCAAACGCGCCGGGCAAGCCCGGCGGCTAAACGACTATTGGAAACGTCACAGTGTAAAGGAAATCACATGCCTGAAAAGAGATCCCATCCGCTGGTCGACACGACCGAACCGAACCTGCTGGAAGAGACGTTCGATTATAGTCTGCCGCCGCTGATCCGGTTCGACGGGCCGGTAATCGAGTACATCGACGGCAAGCCGGTCGAGTTTGATCCGGGGGCGCTTAAGACTCGCGACATCGTGATTACCGACACCACGTTTCGCGACGGTCAGCAGGCCCGACCGCCGTACAGCGTCGACCAGATGGTCCGCATTTACGACCTGATGTCCAGGCTGGGCGGCCCAAACGGCGTCATCCGGCAGACGGAGTTTTTCCTCTATACCAACAACGACCGCAAGACGCTCGACCGCTGCCGCGAACTCGGACACCAGTTTCCCGAATGTACCGGCTGGATCCGGGCGGTCAAAGGCGACTTCCGGCTGGTCAAGCAGGCCGAGTTGAAAGAAAGCGGCATGCTGACGAGTTGCTCGGATTACCATATCTTCCAGAAGCTCAAGTTCAAGAGCCGCCGTGAGTGTATGGACAGTTATTGCGAGGTAGTTGACGCCGCGTTCGAGGCCGGCGTCCGGCCGCGCTGCCACCTCGAGGACGTCACCCGGGCCGATATCGACGGCTTCGTGCTGCCGTTTGTTGAGCGGCTGTTGCGAATGAGCGAACAGGTGCCTGAGGAACTCTCCGTCAAAATCCGGCTGTGTGATACGATGGGCTTCGGCGTGAGCTTCCCAGGCGTCGAGTTGCCGCGGAGCATTCCCAAGCTGATCTACAAGCTGAACCGAGATGTGGGCGTGCCCGGCGACCGGCTGGAATGGCACGGGCACAACGACTTCCACAAGGTGCACACCAACGGGGCCGCCGCCTGGCTGTACGGCTGCGACGCGGTGAACACCACGCTGTTCGGCTTCGGCGAGCGGACCGGCAACCCGCCCCTGGAAGGCGCTATCGTCGAGTACATCTCCATCAAAGGCGATCTGTGCGGCATCCACACCGAGGTGATCACCGAAATTGCCGACTACATGCGATCGATCGGCCTGCCGATCCCCGACCACTACCCGCTGGTAGGCCGGGCGTTCAACACCACCAGGGCCGGCATCCACGCCGGCGGACTCCGCCAGGACGAGCGAATCTACAACATCTTCGACACCACCAAGCTCCTGGGCCGCCCGCCGAGAGTCGCGCTAACCGACAAGAGCGGCGCCGACGGCGTGGCTCACTGGGTCAACGACTTCTTCGGACTGACCGGAGACGAGCGGATCAGCAAGATCAAAATCCACAAGATCGCCCGCTGGGTAAACGACCAGTACGAAAAAGACGGCCGGATGACCGCCATCAGCGACGAGGAACTCGAAGCCAAGGTCAAGGAGTTGATGCCCGAGTATTGGGAGAAGTACAGGGGGTAGGGATTAGGGATTAGGGATTGGATTGGGGGGCCAGGGGTTGGAGAGTTTAGCCCCGGCGTCCACGCCGGGCAATTCGCGCTGCCGTACCGGCGGCGGCTAAACAATTCGCGCCGCGTGGACGCGACGGCTAAACAATTCGCGCAGCCACAGCCGCTAAACGGCGCAACCGTTCGTCATTCGTCATTCGTCATTCAACCTTCAGACGTGAATCGCTCCATCCCCCTTCCTCCGACCACACTGCTGGGGCTGCATCCGGTAATTGCCGGTACCGCCTGCTGCGTGGTTTCGGCCTTGGGCTACACCGCGGCCAATATCTGCATGCGCCAACTGGCCGAACTCCGCTGCGATCCGACCTGGGCGATCTTCAACAAGGAGTTGGTCACCCTGATTGTGGTCGGGCCGTGGTTGCTGTACCGGGCGCTGCGCGGGCTGGCGGGCCGGCCGCCGTGGTGGACGCTCGCCACGCTGATGCTGGTCGGACTGGCCGTCCAACTGGGCGCCAACCAGGGCGTGCAATGGGCCCTGGGCGTGATCGGCCTGACGATCACTATTCCCGTCATCTTCGGGGTGATGCTGACCGCCAGCGCGGTGATGGGCCGAGTCTTTCTGGGCGAACGGGTCTCCAGGCGGTCGGCGGCAGCCGTTGGATTGTTACTCGTCTCGCTGGTTCTGCTCGGCCTCAGTGCCGGCGCGGCAGGCCACTCGATAACCTGCTCATCCACCGTCGCCCGCTCCCCGCTGTTGATTGCCTTGGCCGTCGGCGCCGCCTGCCTGGCCGGGGCCATATACGCGGTGCTGGTCGTCACCATCCGCCATACGGTTACCGGCCGGGTGCGCCCCAGTATCGTGGTGCTGATCATCACCGGCATGGGCGTGCTGAGCCTGGGACCTTTGGCCGTCTACCGCCTGGGCATGCAACAACTTCTGCACACCTTGCCCGAGCAGGCTGCCTGGATGCTCGCAGCGGGCATCTTCAACCTGATCGCCTTTCTGGCCATTACCAAGGGGCTGGAACTGACCACCGTGGTCTACGTCAACGTACTCAACGCCTCCCAGGTCGCCATGGCAGCAGTGGCCGGCATGATGATCTTCCACGAACCGTTCAACCGATGGCTGATCCTGGGCGTCGCCCTAACAATCCTCGGCGTCGTCCTGATCGAGAAATCTGGGGTCAGACCGACAGTAGTCAGTAGGCCAACTGTTCAACCAGCTTCGCCCGCACCGGGTTCAGGTGGATGTACCGGCTGACCTCCAAGTAGTCGACGTCGCCGGCGCTTCAGAACATAACCCAGGAAAGGCAACGCTCCACCATGTGCTCGCCCATGTCGCCGGGCAGGATGGCGTGCAGATTGATAACGCCCAGTCCGCTTGCGCTACCACTGGTGGAGTTGATAGTCATGCTGAGCGTGACCTCGTCGATCGCGTTACCGGGCCAGGGATTCTGCAGATCAAAGGCCAACAAGGTGCGCATTGTATTGGGGCAGCAACCCACACGAATCTCCGTGCCGTCGTGATAGTTGCCGGAAGTGCCCTCACGGGCCTCGGCCCCGAGGTGCTGGTAGCCGGCGTCCGGGGACACGTCCTCCTGAAAGGTGATCGTCCCCGCCTTTGCCGTCCCGGGCGCCAAAATCAGCATCAGCGCCCCCAAGACGAGGAACCTGATTTTGAAACTGGACATCACCCTGCAGCTTGAGCACTCGGCCCGAATTCCGTACAATTCGCCTGTTTGCATGGACCAACGGAGGAGATCGACATGGAGCGGACGCTCGTTCTGCTTAAGCCGGATTGTGTGCAGCGGCGACTTGTGGGCCGCGTCCTGGCACGGTTCGAGGAAAAGGGCCTGAACATCATCGCCATGAAGCTGACGCGGGTTACGCCCGAGTTGGCCAGGCGGCTTTACGCCCAACACGTCAATCAGGCGTGGTACCCGGGCCTGGAAGAGTTCATCACCGGCGGGCCGCTAGTGGCGGCGATCGTCGAGGGGCCCGAGGTGATACGGGTGGTGCGCGAGATGCTGGGCGCTACCAACGGGCTGGATGCGGCGCCGGGCACCATCCGCGGCGACTTTGGCTCGAGCCAACAGATGAACCTGGTCCACGCCGCCGACGGCCCCAAGGCGGCCCAACGAGAGATTCCCATCTTCTTCGACGAGGCCGACATCCACAGCTACCAACCGACCATCCGCCGTTGGCTCCACGCCGACGAGGAAGATTGAGTATTGGGGGCCGGACCGCAGTCGCCAATAGCCGGGGGACAACGTCCCGCGGGCGCGTCCCCCGCGACGCGTTGCGTCCCGGCTATTATCAAACAGTTCACAGTTTTGGTGTGAAGAAAGCTCCTTATCATGGGATGATGAATGATCACCTCCTACGACTTCGACATCATCGTGGTGGGTGCCGGGCACGCCGGGACGGAGGCGGCGCTGGCGGCGGCGCGGATGGGTGCTGCGACGGTGCTGTTGACCAGCAACCTCGATACGGTCGCCAAGCTGAGTTGCAATCCGGCCATCGGCGGCGTTGCCAAGGGGCAGATCGTCCGTGAGATCGACGCGCTGGGTGGGGCAATGGGCCGAGCCATCGACGCGACCGGTATCCAGTTCCACATGCTCAACCGCCGCAAGGGGCCCGCTATGCACGGGCCGCGAGCACAGGCCGACAAAAGGGCCTATCAGCAGGAGGCCAAACGCATTGTCCAGCAGCAGCCCGGCTTGATCCTGCGGCAGGAAACGGTCGAAGACTTGCTGGTCGAACGCTCCGGCAACTCGCAGCGGATTATCGGCGTGCAGGTTGCCGGCGACGCCGTGTACCGCGCCCGGGCAGTGGTGCTCTGTGCCGGCACGTTCATGCAGGGTCTGTTGCACGTGGGCCAATCGACCACGCCCGGCGGACGGATGAGCGAAGCGACCAGCTCGGGCCTCAGCCGCGCCTTGAAGCAACTGGGGTTCCAACTGGCCCGATTCAAGACCGGCACGCCGCCACGGGTCAACGGCCGGACCATCGACTACGAGAAAACCGAACTCCAACCCGGCGACGAGGTGCCCGAGCCGTTCTCCTTCCTCACTGACAAAATCGACTGCAAGCAGCTCCCTTGCTGGATCACTCACACCACGACGGCAGTCCACGAGTTGATCCGAGCGAACCTTGACCGCGCGCCGATGTACACCGGCCAGATTCAATCGACCGGGCCGCGGTATTGCCCGTCTATCGAAACCAAGATTGTCCGCTTTGCTGAGAAGGACCGGCACCAGTTGTTCCTCGAGCCGGAGGGGCGCCACACGCACGAGGTCTATCTCAACGGGCTGGCGACCAGCCTGCCGCGCGACGTGCAGGACGCAATGCTGCGGCACATACCCAGTCTTCAGCGCGCCGAGATCCTCCGCTACGGCTATGCCATCGAATATGACTACCTTCCGCCCGAACAGTTGAAACCCTCGCTGGAGACCAAGCGCATCGCCGGACTGTACCTGGCCGGACAAGTCAACGGGACGACCGGCTACGAAGAGGCGGGCGGACAAGGACTTGTGGCCGGCGCGAATGCCGCCCTGAAACTGAAGGATCAGGAGCCGATAGTCCTGGGACGCGATGAGGCGTACATCGGCGTGATGATCGACGACCTGGTTACCCGCGGTGTGGATGAACCGTATCGGATGTTCACCAGCCGCGCGGAGTACCGGTTGCTTCTGCGTTACGACAACGCCGATCGCCGGCTGACACCCCTCGCACATCGTCTGGGTCTGGTAGACGCTCGGCGCTGGCAGCGCTTGCAGGCGAAGCAGGCCGAGATCGCCCGGGTTGCGGATCTGCTCGAGACGACCCGATACGGGCAATTCACATTGGCCAAAATGCTTCGACGGCCGGAGGTGACCTGGACAGACATGGTGGAGCGATTGCCGCAACTGGCCGCGGTTTCCCACGAGGTCGCTCGACAGGTCATCCGCGACGCCAAGTACGCCGGTTACATTGCCCGACAGGAGATCGACATAGCCCGGCAGCGCCGGTTGGCGGCGCGCCGGATCCCGGACGGCTTTGATTTCCGGGCGGTGGACCATCTACGTGCCGAGGCCCGAGAACAGTTTTCGCGGATACGCCCGGCCGACCTGGCCCAAGCCGGCCGGCTGAGCGGGATCACGCCGGCCGACCTGGCTGTGCTAATGGTTCACTTGGAAGGCAGGGCGTAGGATTTGGGATGTGGGATTTGGGGATTTGGGGCGAGAAAAGGGGGAAATCCGGCGGTTGACCAGCAGGCTTCTAGTGGGCAGTATTCGTAAACCCTTATTGAATAAGGAGTTAGGGAATCGATAACCGTCTTGACTGTCGCGGGAAGATAGCTATAATTAAGCTCAATTGGCAATTTCGGTAATGTCGGCAGAACCGGAGGAGCCTACTGTTTGTATGCAGCGTAGGAATGTGAAGAGTTTGCGGGTGCAGCGAACTCAAGGCGAGTTTCAGGCCAATTATGACACGGAGGACTTTATGAAAACTGTGTTTACCACCGGCGAGGCGGCCAAAATCTGTAAGGTCAGCCAGCAGACAATCATTCGCTGTTTCGATTCCGGACAGCTCAAGGGCTTTCGGGTGCCGGGCAGCCGGTTCCGCCGCATCCCGCGCGAGCAGCTCTTCATGTTCATGCGGGATAACGGAATCCCCACCGACGCTCTGGAGAGCGGCAGACGAAAGGTACTGATCGTCGACGACGACGAGGAGCTGGTCGAACTGATCTCGGACGTGCTGGAGCGCGACCGGCGGTTCGAGGTCCGCAGTGTGAACAACGGCTTCGATGCCGGCATGATGGTCAAGGAATATCGGCCCGACCTGATCGTGCTCGACATTATGCTGCCGGACATCAACGGCAAGGAAGTTTGCCAGCGGGTCCGCAGTGACAAGACGATGGACGACGTGCGGATCATCTGCATCTCCGGGATGGTCGAGGAGGACAAGGTCGGCGAACTCAGAGCGGCCGGTGCCAACGACTTCATGCACAAGCCGTTCGAGGTCGAGAGACTCGTCGAGCGGATGTGCCTGCATCTCGATATTGAAGCAATTCCGAGCGTGTAGAGAGTGCTAAGAATAAGCTGTACAAATTGGTGGCATGCCCTGAGGAACGAAGGGCGTGGCAAGGTGCCCCAAACACGCCTTTCGCTGCGCTCAGGAAGGTGCCCCAAACACGCCCTTCACTGCGCTCAGGAAGGTGCCCTAAACACGCCCTTCACTGCGCTCAGGAAGGTGCCCTAAACACGCCCTTCGCTGCGCTCAGGGACGTGCCACTCTTGGTGGAATTTGTACAAGTTATTTGTGCGCGGGCCCTAAACTATCTCCTCCTGCTCTTATGTACAGCTTACCTCCTCTTGTCGCCGGAGAGGGTCGATGGATTCTCCCTGCGGCCGACGCCTCGGCGGCTGCGCTGGTCGGGCGGCTGCTTGCCGACGATGCCTCCGCGGCGGACGAGTCGCTGGCCGTTGTGCTCTCGTCCGACCCGCCTTTGCTGTTGTGGACGGTCTGCACGGCCGCTCGCAAAGATAACCTCCGGCCTCGTTGCGTCGATGACGTTGCCAGATGGCTCACCGAAAATGTCCTAGAGGTGTTGCAATGGGAGGACGGCCGGCCGGAGGCACTTCGGGCACCGGAAAACGAGGCACACGCCGACCGTGTTGCTGCTGCCTTGGAAGTGGCCGAGTTGGCTGCCCGGTTGGTCGGCGGGGGGCGGCCTGCTGCTGAATTGCCCTTCCTATTGGGCCTGCTGCACAACGCCGGCGACTGGCTGGGCACGACAGGCGACCAGCCGGCCGGCGACGTCCCAACCCCCCTGCCCCGCTGGCTGACCGAGCCCGACGACACGGCTTCGGCCGACGCAGTGAAGCTGGCCGCCAGGATACTCTCCGGCGAGGCATCGGTGGAAGATTCCGCCGAGGTGGACCTGGAGGCGTGTCGGCGACGTGCTGCCGCGGGCCGCAGGCGTTGGCTGGCGTCTGCCGGCGGGATTGGAAACTGGGTCCCCAGCCTGACGGCGAAGCTGGCCCGACTGGCTGCCTTGGAAACCAAGTTCCAGAAGACACTCGAAGCGGAGAAACTCGAGGCAATGGCCGAGTTCGCTGCCGGGGCAGGACACGAAATCAACAACCCGCTGACGGTCATCACCGGCCGTGCCCAGCTCTTTCTGCGCGAGGAGACCGACCCGGAGCGGCGCCGAGCGCTGGCGTTGATCAGCGCCCAGGCGATGCGGGTATACGAGATGATCGCCGACATGCGTCTGTTCGCCCGGCCGCCTCAGCCCGAACTCGAGACGATCGACCTGGTAGAGCTGGTCGATCAGTTGCTCGAGGACCTTTCGCCGGGTGCGGCCCGGCAGGAAATAACGCTCTGCCGGATAGGCGAAGACGGCCCGGTTGAACTCGAGGCTGACCCCACGCAACTGACGGTGGCTCTTCGGGCGATCTGCCGGAATGCCATCGAGGCGATCGGCCGCGGGGGGCACATCGAGATTGGCGTGCAGCCGGGCGATCGGGAAGTCGATATCCGCGTATCCGACGACGGCCCGGGCATCCCAGCCGAGGAGCGATGCCACCTGTTCGACCCCTTCTATTCCGCCCGGCAGGCAGGCCGCGGGCTGGGCTTGGGCCTGTCAAAGTGCTGGCGAATCGTTACCAACCACGGCGGCCGGATCGACGCCGACAGCCAACCGGGCCATGGAGCCACGTTCACAATCACGCTGCCACGCCACGCATAAAGCCGCTTTGCGTCGGTCGCGCCTTGGCATAAAGCCGCGACCGTTGGTCGCGCCTCGGCGAGCTTCAGAGTTTATCTCCGCGCTTAGCGCAAAAATAACCTGTACAAGTTTGAGCGAGGGTGGCACGTCCCTGAGCGCAGCGAAGGGCGTGGGCGCCCGGCTCAACACGCCCTTCGTTCCTCAGGGCGTGCCACCCAATTGATCAAGTTATTTTTTCGCGGGCCCTTACTTGCGCTGGGATGAACTCAGCGGCTCGCTGGTTGGTGGATCACGACGGCGCGACCACCGCAAAGCGGCTTTATAATGCCAGCACTGCTTGCAAGCAAGCAGTGGCACACGTAGCTATCGCTTTTTGTGCGCAGTGATCTTGCGAGTCGTGCGGTAATGACATAAGCTAACGTAGCCTGAGTTGTGTGAAGGCAATGCGTCACGGACGATCGCCTGAGTTGCCAGGAGGCACACACGGTGAGTCTAGGCCAGAAAGTAAACGTCCTGCCTGCGGAAAGGCACGACGATACGCTGGGGTCCGACTGGACGGATCCAGTTACGTTTAGGCGATTGGGCCCGCCAGTGCGGCGCGCGATCGTGCGTACCCGCCAGTGGCTGCTCGGCCAACAGCATGCGGACGGTTTCTGGTGCGCCGAATTGGAAGGCGACACCATCCTGGAAAGCGAGACCATTCTGCTGTTGGCGTACTTGGGCCGCGAAGACTCGGAGTTGGCCCGACAAGCCGCGGCCTACCTGGTCGAAAAGCAGCTCCCCGACGGCGGCTGGGCAATGTATCCGGGCGGCCGGATCGAAATAAGCGGTAGCGTGAAGGCATACTTCGCCTTGAAGCTGACCGGCCACGATCCGGGCACCGAGTACATGCAGCGTGCCTGTGAGGCGATCCTCGCCAACGGCGGGGCCGACGCGGTCAACAGCTTCACGCGGTTCTACCTGGCACTGCTGGGCCAGATCTCCTACGAGCAATGTCCGGCCGTTCCGCCAGAGTTGGTACTGCTGCCCAAATGGTTCCCGATCAATCTTTACGCGGTGAGCGCCTGGTCGCGGACGATCATCGTGCCGCTGTCGATCGTCTGGGCGATGCAGCCGGTCCGCAAGATCGACCCGGCCTCGGGCATCCGCGAGTTGTTTCTCAAGTCGCCCGAGGATTGGCCGCCGCTGCGATGCCCCGGCTTGACCGGCGGCACGGGTCCGCTGAGTTGGGACCGCTTCTTCCGCGCCGTCGACGGGCTGTTGAAGTGGTGCCGGCGGCGCCGGCTGTTGCCGTTTAGACGCCGGGCGATCGCCGCCGCCGAAAAGTGGATCCTAAAACGGCTACAACGCAGCGACGGCCTGGGAGCCATCTATCCGCCGATCGTTTGGAGTATCCTCGCGCTAAAGTCCCTCGGCTACGATGACGACAGCCCCGAGGTCCAGGAGTGTCACAAACAACTGGCCGACCTGGTGATCGAAGACCCGGCGGCGGAGACTACCCGGCTACAACCGTGCAAGTCGCCCGTTTGGGATACGGCGATCAGCTTGCGGGCACTGGCGGCCAGCGGCGTCCGGCGCGATTGTCCGGCAGTCCGCCGTGCAGTCGATTGGCTGCTCGAAAAGCAGATCACCCGGCCCGGCGACTGGGCCGATACGGTCCGCGTCGAGCCGGGCGGATGGTGCTTCGAGCATCACAACGATTTCTATCCCGACTCGGACGACACGGCCATGGTGCTGATGGCGCTTCGGGACCAGTTTGGCGACGCACCGGAACCTTGCAATGGTTTGCCGCCGGAGTTGCGGCTGGTAGCCGAAGCGACCGGCTCGCCCGAGGCCGCCCGGAAAGAGACCGCTGCGATCGACAAGACGGCCGGGGCGATCGAGCGTGGTCTGCGGTGGATGCTGGCGATGCAGAACGACGACGGCGGCTGGGGGGCGTTCGACCGGAACAACAATCGCCGGTTCCTCTGCCACGTCCCGTTTGCCGATCACAACGCGATGATCGACCCTAGCACGCCCGACCTGACCGGGCGCGTGCTCGAGTCGTTGGGCAAACTGGGCCGCCGGCTGGGCAACCCAGCCGTGGATCGTGCCGTCGAGTTCGTCCGCCGAAACCAGCAGCCCGACGGAAGCTGGTTCGGGCGCTGGGGTGTGAACTACATCTACGGAACCTGGCAGGCGATCACCGGGCTGGTGGCCGTCGGAGTGCCCGAGGACGACCAGGCGGTCCGCGCCGGGGCCCACTGGCTGCTGGCCCATCAACAGTCTTGTGGTGGCTGGGGCGAATCGCCCGAAAGCTACGAGAAACCGCACCTCCGCGGACAAGGACCCCCCACCGCCTCACAGACCGCCTGGGCCGTGCTGGGGCTGC
The DNA here is from genome assembly GCA_030605745.1 of Pirellulales bacterium. Lineage (GTDB taxonomy): Bacteria > Planctomycetota > Planctomycetia > Pirellulales > Thermoguttaceae > JAUWHT01. Next base: position 10,673 of record JAUWHT010000322.1, read on the forward strand.
TGGCCGCCGGGTTCGAGGAGCATCCCTCTGTCGCCCGCGGCATTCGATTCCTTACGTTCACGCAAAACGACGACGGCACCTGGGACGAGCCGCAGTTCACCGGCACCGGATTTCCACGCGTGTTCTACCTCCGCTACCACTACTATCCGATTTACTTCCCCCTGATGGCCCTGGCCCAATGGGCGGTAAAAGTCGACCCCCTGCTGGCCGCCGACGATACACCATTACTACGGTTGATTACACAGTAGGGTGGGTGCTTGCACCCACGCGTCTAGATGGCTACGAGTTCACGTGGGTGCAAGCACCCACCCTACGGCTACGGGTTCACGTGGGTGCAAGCACCCACCATACGGCTAAACCATTTCCCGGCGTGGACGCCGGGGCTAAACATTGTTGCCCCCGTAAAACCCCAATCCCAAATCCCCAATCCCCATGCGTTTTCCCCTCTCACTGACCCGCACCATGACCGGCTACATCCTCCGCAAGAGGCTGGCAGGGCAGAAGAGGTTTCCCCTGGTGCTGATGCTCGAACCGCTGCATGCCTGCAATCTCTCGTGTACCGGGTGCGGTCGGATTCGGGAATACGCCGATACGATCCGGCAGATGCTCTCGATCGACCAGTGCCTGGCCGCAGTCCACGAGTGCGGCGCGCCGATTGTGAGCATCTGCGGCGGCGAACCGCTGATCTACCCGGGCATCGAAGAACTCGTCGCAAGAATCCTCGCCACCCGCAAACACATCTACCTCTGCACCAACGGCCTGCTGCTCGAGAAGAAACTACACGGCTTCCCGCCCAGCGATCGGCTGTTTATCAACGTGCACCTGGACGGGATGGAGGCCACGCATGATCGGGCGGTCGAGCGAGAGGGTGTTTTCGCCGCCGCAACCGCCGGGCTGCGGGCAGCAAAGGCCGCCGGCTTCCGTGTCTGCACCAACACAACCGTCTACAAACAGACCGACATGCACGAGATCGCCGTGCTGTTTGAGTACCTGACCGAACTGGGCGTCGACAGCCTGATGATCTCGCCCGCTTACGGCTACGACACCGTGCACGACGACATCTTTATGACCCGCGAAGAAGTCCACGCGAAGTTTCGCCGGGCCCGGCGTATGTTGCAGCGGTTCAAGCTGACTGCCTCGCCGATTTACATGGACTTCCTCTGCGGCCGGCGGGAGTTGACGTGCGCTGCCTGGGCCAATCCGACTTACAACGTCCGCGGCTGGCGCGGCCCCTGCTACCTGATTGCCGATGTCCATTACAAGACCTACCGGGAACTGGTCGAGGGGACCGACTGGAACCGGCTCGGCCCGGCCGCCGATCCCCGCTGCCGGCATTGCCTGGTCCACTGCGGCTTCGAGCCGGCCGCCGTCCTGGTGGCCAACCGCCGCGTGCGCGATATACTCAAAATGACCGTCTGGCAAATCACCTGAAGAAATGATAAATGATTCATCTTTCATCTTTCATCTTTCATCCTTCATCCTTCATCCTTTACCCCCCATGGTTCTCCGCTACCTACTGCGAAACTGGCTTCACACCGCGGTCAAGCAAAAGGTCCGCGAGAAGGTGGTTGAGGCTGCGCGTGAGCAACTCCATACCGCTGCCGATAAGGCTCAGACCGACCAGTCGGAGCAGCAACCCAAACCCTGCCATCTCGGCGTGGTCTTCGCCCTGGGCATCGAGGCCGGCGGACTGGAAGACCTACTCACCGACGTGGTCACCACCCGCGGTCGCGGCTTCGTCGTACGGCAAGGGGCGCTGAAAGATCGGCAAGTGGCGCTGATCCTCTCCGGCGCCGGTCGCCCGGCAGCAGCCAAGGCGACCGAAGCACTCATCACCGGCCATCGCCCGGGCTGGGTCCTAGCGGCCGGACTGGCCGGCGGATTGAACCCCAAGCTGCACCGTGGCGACATCCTTCTGGCCGATCACCTGGTCGACACCGCAGGCAACCAGCTTGCGCTCGATCTGAAACTCGACCTGGCCGCACTCTGCCGCACCCCGGGCGCGCACGTGGGCCGGCTGCTAACCGCCGATTCGGTCGTCCGCCGCCCCGACGAAAAGTGCCCATTGGGCCGACTGCATGACGCGATGGCCGTGGACATGGAGAGCTTCGCAGTAGCCGAGGTCTGTCGCCGCCACCAAGTCCGCTTCCTGGCCGTCCGCGTAATCAACGACGCAGTCGACGACGAGTTGCCGCCGGATGTTGAAAACCTGCTGGCCCAAAAGACCGGCCCCGCGCGCCTCGGCGCCGCCGTAGGCGCCGTCTGGCGGCGCCCGGCCAGCTTCAAAGACATCTACCAACTCAAAGAAAACGCCCTGCTCTGCTCCGACCGCCTGGGAAAGTTCCTCGCCCGGCTGATCGAGCAATTGTAGACAATGCCGTTGACATTTATCGCTACGTCAGTGTATACTTATGTAATGCTCAATTTGTGGAGGATGAGGCTATGCCAAGTGAGACTGTAAGAGTCCGGCCCGTAACACACGCCAAATTGAAACAGCTAGCTCGGCAGTCGGGCCTGTCGATGCCGCAATTGTTGGAAAAGGCGATCGAAGCTTACCGCCGAGAAAACCTGCTGAAAGAAGCCAACCGCGCTTATGCGGCACTGCACGGCAATGCCAGAAGTTGGGCCGAGGAGCAGTCCGAACGGGCCGAGTGGGACGCCACGCTCGCCGACGGATTGGAGGACGATTGACCGTGCCCGAACCCGCCCGCGGCGAAATCTGGATGGTGGACCTCAACCCGACGTGCGGACGCGAACAGGCGGGCCGACGGCCGGCAATGATTCTCTCGGCCGATCTGTTCAACCGCGGCCCAGCCGACCTGGTCGTCCTGCTACCGATCACCAGCAAATTTAAGGGCATCCCCTTGCACGTGCTCGTCCGCCCACCCGAGGGCGGCGTTAAAACACAAAGCTACATCAAGTGTGAGGACATCCGCTCGGTATCCAAGCAGCGCTTGACAAGGCGCTGGGGCCGCGTTTCGCCCAACACCATGCAAGCTGTCGAGGACAAGATCGCGATTCTGTTAGATTTGTAGGCTTCACTTGCTGCGTCTTCAGCGGTGCGTGCGTTTAGCGGTCGCCGGCACGGCGACCCTGCCGAGCACAGTCGGTGCAAAGGTGGCAATGAATTGCCACCCCCTCACTGACCACTGACTACCGACCACTGGCCACCGCCTACCGCCGGAGTTCCTGGAACAGCGGCAGATGGCGGTAGTAGACTTCGAGCATCAGCAGGTGCAGCGCGGTGACGTAGGTTCGTCCGCCGGCGTGGCCCCAGCGGTCGGGCACCGGCCTGCCGGGATGCCAGCTTCCGGCGGCCGGGCCGAACTGCACCTGGCTGCTCTGGACCAGCGGACGCAGCCGATTGTTCCAGGCGATCCAGTAGTCGTCGCGCATCTGGAACATCGCCTGCGTGGCGTAGTACCAGTAATAGCAATCTCGCAGCGACTTGGTCCGGGCGCCCACTGCCGGCAGATTGTCCTTGAGATATTCAGCTCCTGCGATCAATTGCGGGTTATCGTTTTGACGGCCAAGGTACATCCGCATCAACATGGCCTCGGACGTCATTGCCAGGCTTGGCTTCCGGCCGTGGCGTTGTTTGGGAATATCCTTAGCGTGCGGGTTATAGACGTAGCGACCGTTGTCGTTGGGTGCCTGTGCGGTGTCGAGCCAGTGGTCGACCTTCTGCAACACCTCGGTGGGCACTTCCAGCCCGGCCATCTGGGCACTCTTAAGCGCCATCAACATCCACCCGCTGACCGAGGTATCCGATTCTTTTTTCGGCTCGTACCGCCAGCCGCCGTGAGTGGGATGTTGCGAGTTACAGATGAAATCGATCGCCTTGCGTGCCGGCTCGCGGAGTTCGGGATCCTGGGTCATGCCGTACGCCTCGCACAGCGCGATGGTCGCGATACCGTGGCTATAAAGCCAGACACATTTCTTCGTCCCGCCGGTGAACAGGTCGCCGTTCTGCTTCTGGTTGCGGAGGAGCCAATCGATCCCGCGGTTGACGACCGCCCGATGCTTGTCGTCCATGTGCGTGTAGCCTGATCCCAGGTAGGTCAGCAGGACCAATCCGGTGGCGGCCGCATCGGCCTGCATCTGGCCCAGGACCGGGTCCTCGTAATCAACGCCTTCGGGCAACTTGTGGAGGCTCCAGTGGCCATCCGGGAACTGGTGCCGGGCGAAGAAGTCGAGTCCCATTTCGATCGCTCTTTCGGTGCCCTCGCTGCCGCCCCGGTCCAATGCGGTACGGAGACGACGGCCGAGGTCACGCTGGCGGAAGGCTTCGGCCGGTTGCTCGCGGACGCGGCCGTCGATGGCGATCTGGCCGCCGCTGCGCTCGATCACGAATCGCCGGGAAACGGTGTGGATGATCTCGCTCTCCGGGCGCGCCCGACGACTATCGAGTCCCACCACCGGCAAAGGATCGCAGCTCAGGCCTCCGGGACCGGCCACCGCGGCGATCTGCACCGGCAGACCGGCAGCTCGTCTCCGCGGGCCGGTGAGCCGGGCCGGCATGGGCGGCGCCGCAGCGGCTTTTCCACCGCCCGCAGCGGCCACGGCCACCTCGGCCGGCTCGGCCGCTGCGTCCGGCATGATTGGCCCGCCGGGCGTTCGTCCGGGTTTCGCGCGTCCACCGCCGGAGAACGCCGTCGCCGCGATCGACTCCTGTCGGCTCACGCGACTGCGGGCGGCGATCCCGACCGGGCCAGGCGTACCACTGAAACCGGCGGGTCCGGCCCCGCCTGTTGCCCGTGCGGCAAGCCGGCTGATTGTCCCCCCTCGTCTGAGGGCAGAAGCCCAGATGCTGGCCGAGGGCTTGGCTGGTCCGCTGGCACTGGAAGCAACGGTACCGGCGGCCGTGGGTGCAGCCTCAGCGGCACCCGAGAACACGGTCGAGGCTGCCGGGGCGATAGTCCGGGCAATTCGTGGTACTGATGCGTTGCTGGTGACCGACGGCCTGCCCATGCCGGTGGCTCGGGGCTGTCCGAAGCGGGCGACAATTTGGGCCTGGCCGACGGCGAACTCGGCAGCCCCGGCGGCGGCCGTGCCACCGGTTGTGGCGGGCTGAGCAGCCGCACGACGCACCGCGGCGCTGGAAGCCACCTGGCTAATCCGGCTGCGGGGAGTCCCGCCGGTGGCTGCCGACGTCGAGGTTGGTTGGGCTTCGGTTGCGATCACGGTTGACGGAAGGCTGGCGCCACGGCTGGACCGGGCCAACGTGCTCGGTTTCGCCGGCACGGCCGCCAAACCGGCCGGCTGCTCCTGCGAGCTGCTGGACCGCCGGGTGGCAACCGCTGAGGGAAGTTGCGCAACCCGTGTCAGTGCCGGCAGCGCGCGGCCCGGAGGTTGGTCCATCCGAATCTGGGGCTCCGTCCGCTCTCGCGGTGCGATCTTGACGTTGGGTACGGCGGCAGTCCGCCGGGCTTGAGCTTGGAGGTCTGATTCAGGGATCGGCTCGTTCGGCTTTGGGAAGTGTCTCCACTTTTGGCGACTGACTTGAGCCCCGGCTGCCGCATCGGCGCGTCGTGGAGCCGACAGTTCGGCGCGGCGGGCAACGGCCGGATTCGGCTGCTGCCGTTGGGGGATATCGGGCTCTTCGACGGGCTGCAAATCGGTCGCTATCTCCCGTTCGGTCGGTTCTCGCTCCAGCGCGTCCGGTTCGGTCGGCCTGGGGGTTTCGGTCTCGATCGGCTCCTCGAAAGTCTGCCGGGCGTCCGGCTCGTCGATCTGTTTCCAGTAGTACTCGGGTATCGTGATCTGCTCGTACTTTTCGGTCATTTGCTGGGTGAACCGGGCCTCGCGCTCAGGCAGCAGCGCCAGGAACTGCCCGTGCAGGTATATCGCCAGCCAGAGATGGGCCAGCAGACTGATCATGACACCGAGCTGGAGCCGGCGGAGCATCTTGCCTTGCAGCAAGATCACACCCCAGAACAGCAGGCCGACCATCAGGCCGACGCTTATGAGCCTGGCCCAACCGTTGTAGAAGATTCGTGGATCGTCGAAATCGCTGGTGCCGATCACGATACCGGCGACGAATCCGGCCAAGATCAGGATGGCCACATTGATCGGCCAAAGCTGGTCGTCGAAGTCGGTGAACCTGGCCGGCTGGACCTTGCGGATTTGTCGGACCTTTCCAGCCATAGTCAGTCTCCGCCTTCGCAGGTGGCGACACGGTAGTCACGGATGTTGGCTTTAGTACATGCGTTCATAGCCGCCACAACGAATTCCCAACGACATCGCTTGTCGGCGCGAATCACGACCGACGCGCGGCCCGGGTTGTTGACCCAAGCCGCCTTGAGGATCGGGAAAAGCTCCTTCAGGCTGAGAATCTTTCCGCTGACGTAGTAGCGGCCCCGATCGTCGATGTTGATGAACAATTCACGGGGTTTGCTGGTCAATGGCTGGGCTTCGCTGGCATCGGGCAACAACACGTCCAGCTCGCGCTCTTCTTCGGCGAACCGGGTGGCCACCAGGAAGAAGATCAGCAACAGGAAAACCACGTCGATCAGCGGCGTCAGGCTGAGGTTGGCCAACGCCGAGCCCTTGTCTATTTTCATGGCCATGGTGTTACCTTGGCGAGGAAGCCGGCTGCTGTTGCCCTTTTGCGGTGGGGGGAACTTCGCGGCGGGTTGCCGACGGGGCCACGGACGCCGCACCGGTAGTGGCCAACTTGTCCCGGCTTACCCGCATCCGACCCTCGAAACGCTCCAACTGCGGCATCAGCCCCAGCAGGGTTTCGTCGAGTTCGCGGAACAGCCCCTGGATCCGTCCCTCGAACCAGTGGGCCAGCACGGCGGCCGGAATCGCCACCGCCAGCCCGCTAAACGTGGTCACCAGCGCTACGTAGATGCCGTCGGCCAGGTGCTCGGCCTTATTGGCGCCGACCGGCAGGTTGGCGGTAGCGAAAAACGCCTGGATCATCCCCCAAACGGTTCCCAGTAGACCCAGCAGCGGCGCGACTCCGGCGGCCAGGCTAAGCCAGCGGACGTTGACGTAAAGCCGGGCGGCCTCCCGCTCGTTGGCTTCGCTCAGGGCGTGCTCGACCTCGGCGTGTGGCCGCCCAACTTTCAGCAGCATGGTCTTGATGACGCTTGCCGCGGCGGACGGGTACTGCTGGCAGAGCTTGTAGGCCGCTCGCGGGTCGAGCCCCCCCTTTTGCCCCGCCAGTTTTCCCAGCCCGCTGATCAGCTCCGGCGGCAGCACCTTGCGCCGCCGCAGCCCCAAAAAACGCTCGGTCCCGAACATCACCACCAATAGCGACATCAGCAAAATCGGCCACATCAAGTGCCCGCCGGAAATCAGCAGTTTCAGCAGGTTGATTTTCTTCTCCAACTGTGGCGCGGCGACTGCTTCTTCAGCACCTTCGTCGTCCGCCTTGGTTTCCGGCTGGTGGGCGTCGATCTGGGAATCGACGCCGGGCGGCGGTTCGACCGCTTGGGGCCCCGTCTCCTGGGCCGCCGCCGGCGCCGCAAGACAGATCACCAGCCAGATCAGCACCCAGCGGGTTACATTCTCGGTAACGTTCATGGGGAAATGCTGGAAGGAAAGGAAAGGAAAGGAAGAATCTGTGCCTCGATCATACCTTCACCTCCGCGAGGCGCTTCCAGGAGTGGGACTGGTTTACTGGACTTCACGCCGACTCTTCAGCAGGCTCGATATCCAGCATACCATGCCGTTTTACGTCAGGCAAGTTGGCAGAGGGGGGGGAAACGCAGCTTTCAGGCGACACCCGATGCTGTACATAACGCGGCCTGCGGCCGCAACCAAAGTTGTCAAGGGTTCAGGGTTCAGGGTTCAGGATTTTGCTTCTAACCGTATTCGATTACACACAAGAATCCTGAACCCTGAACCCCAACAAAACTTGACTCATCCGCCGCTTCGTCAGTAGAATAGTGCTGTCAAGCTGCAAGCGGCGTCTCCGTGTCCTCCGGGCCTCTGTGGTGTATTGATTCGATGAGTAACGCCAGCGACAAGCCCGACGAAATGCCTGCCGGTGCCGATCTCTCGGGTCGGCAGTTGGGGGATTTTCAGTTGTTGCGGCGGCTGGGACACGGGGCGATGGCCGAGGTGTACCTGGCCGAGCAGCGGCAGTTGCGGCGTCGGGTGGCGGTGAAGATTCTTAGGCCCGAACTGGCTGAGGACCGGACGTATTTGAGGCGGTTCGAGCGTGAGGCCCAGGCGGCCGCCTCGCTGATTCATGCCAACATCGTGCAGATCTACGAGGTTGGTCACATAGACCGGCTGCACTTTATCGCCCAGGAATACGTCGAGGGGCAAAACCTCCGCGATTGGATCACCCGCCACGGCTTGCCCGACTTACCGCGTGCCTTGTCGATCATCCGCCAGGTGGCCGCCGCACTGGCCAAGGCGGCCGAGCACGGCGTCGTCCACCGCGATATCAAGCCGGAGAACATCATGATTACCCGCTCCGGCGAAGTGAAAGTGGCCGACTTCGGCCTGGCGCGGGTCGCCGCTCGGGAAGGTGAGACGGTCGACCTCACGCAGGTCGGCATGACAGTGGGCACGCCGCTTTACATGAGCCCCGAGCAGGTCGAAGGCAAGCCGCTCGATCCCCGTAGCGACCTCTACTCGCTGGGTGTGACTTGCTACCACATGTTGGCCGGTTCGCCGCCGTTTCAGGCCGAGACCGCGTTGGGCGTGGCGGTGCAACACCTCAAAACACAACCCGAGCCGCTGGAAAGCCTCCGCCCCGATCTGCCGGCCGGCTTGTGCCGAATCGTCCACAAGATGCTGGCCAAAGAAACCGGAGCGTCGCTACCAGTCGGCCCGGGAACTGCTCGGCGAGCTGCGCCGCTTGCATATCGAGCAATCCGGCCACGACTGGCCGGAGGTTCTGCCCGGCTGGGAGTCGACCGCCGCAGAACTGCCTGCCGACCACCGCGGCGAACTCACCAGGAGGCTCGGCCGGTTGATGAAGACCATGGCGGTGCAACGGCCGGACCATCGTCGCCGGCTGCTGCTTGTATTGGGCGTGGTAGTGGCGTTTCTGCTGGGCGGGTTGATCGCCTGGCTAGCTACCGGCGAGCCGCCCCTGCCGGCCGACGCCAAGGCCTCGCCGCCACTCATCCCCCGGCAGCAGTTGGCCCGAATCTACCTCCACCAGGGCGATTACGACCGGGCAGCAGCCATCTTCGCCGAGTTCGCCGCGCTGGAGGGCGAAGCAGACCAATTGATCGGCTTGGATGCCCCCGACCTGTTGCGATTACTGGAAAGCTGAATGCCTGAAGATGTGCTCAAGATTGGATTGCTGGGTTGTGGTTCGATTGTCCAGTTCGCCCACTTGCCGGCGTTGGCCAAGGCCCGGCGTGTCCGGCTGACCGCGATCTGCGACCAGGCGGAAGACCTGCTTCAGACGATCGGCCGCCGCGCCGGGGTCGCGGCACTCTACGCCGACTATGAGAGATTTCTCCAAGAGGCCGACATCGATGCGGTCCTGATCGCCGTGCCAGACGCATTCCATGTCCCACTGGCGAAGCAATCGCTCGTTGCGGGCAAGCACGTGCTGGTGGAGAAGCCGCTGGGAACCTGTTCGGCCGACTGTGAACAGTTGATTCGTGTTCTGCGGGAAACGGATCTTAAGCTACAGGTCGGCTCGATGAAGCGGCATGATCCGGGCATCGCATTCGCACACCGGTTCACTGAAGAACGCCTCGGGCAGGTGCTATCGCTGAGCGGATGGTACTGCGATACGCTGTTTCGTCCAGCCATGCAGGAGGCGCTGCTGCCGCCGACCCAGAGCAGTCGGCAGTCGATTCGTCCCCCCCCGATCGACCCCAAGGCGGACAAGCGTCACTACTCGCTGGTGACCCATGCCGCCCATCTGTTCGACAACCTGCGTTACCTTGGCGGCCGGATCGCGGCGGTTACGGTCCGGCTGGCGGAGAAGTTCGGTCAACATTCGTGGCACGGCCTGCTGGAATTCGAGCACGGCGGCCTGGGCCATTTTGAACTGACGGTCAAGGTCAACAGCGACTGGTCAGAGGGTTACCGCGTCTACGGCGAGCACGGCAGCGTGGAGGTGAAGACGTTTCTGCCGTTCTACTACCAGCCGAGCGAGGTCCGCGCATTCGACGCGGAGACCCAGCAGTGGCACACCCCGCTGGGCCCGCACAGTAACCCGTACAAGAACCAACTGGAAGCATTCGCGCGATCAGTGCTCGACGACGAGCCGGTCAACCCCGACGCGCACGAAGGCCTGGCCACGGTCCGCCTGCTGGAAGCGGTCGAGGCATCGGTCGCCGGCGGTACACGTGTCGAGTTGAAAACTTCTGCAACACCACCACACCTTTGACTTGAACATGGAAATCGGCATCTTTGCCAGAACGTTTCCCGGTCCGGGGCTCGACCAGGTACTCGACGCGGTCGTCGGGCACGGACTGTCTTGCGTGCACTTTAATCTCAAGTGCGCCGGTGTTGAGAGTCTGCCCGGGGAACTCGACGACAGACTGTGCCACTCGGTGCGGCAGAGGTTCGAACGTCGTGGGCTGCGGATGGTGGCCGTCTCCGGCACATTCAACGCAATCCACCCGGACAAGGCAGTTCGGGAACAGAACACCGGCCGCTGCCGGCACCTGATCGAGCGCTGCCGGGCCTTGGGTACAAGCGTGGTGACGCTTTGCACCGGCACGCGTGATCCGGGCAACATGTGGCGATACCATCCCGATAACGCAACACCCGAGGCATGGTCCGATCTGGTGAACACGCTGGAGCAATTGCTCCCGGCGGCCGAAGGGCACGGCGTCGTGCTGGGCATCGAGCCGGAAGTGGCCAACGTGATCGACTCGGCCGCCAAGGCACGCAAGCTGCTCGACCAGATGGGCTCGAAGCATCTGCGGATTATCCTCGACGGGGCAAATCTCTTCTCGCCCGACGAGTTGTCGAAGATGGTGGTCGTGCTGGAAGAGGCGTTCGATCTTCTCGGCCAGGATGTCGAAATGATCCACGCGAAGGATATCAGCGGCGACCCGGCGAACAAGCACCCGGCCGCCGGTAGCGGGGCACTGGACTGGCCCACCTATTTCCGGCTGATGAAACGCACGGGCTACGACGGGCCGGTAGTGCTGCACAACCTCGATCCTTCACAAGTCAGAGGCTGTATCGACTTCCTCCGCCGGCAGGCTGCACCATGGTACCCGGGTTAGGCTGTTAGGCTGTTAGGGAAGCTTTGGAAATGAACATTTACGGAAACTGGTGTAGGCACGACAGCGTTTCGTTTAGCCGGCGGGCTTGCCCGCCGTGTTATGTTACGAGAAACCCATAGGATGGCACGGCGGGCAAGCCCGCCGGCTAAACGACAATGCTAGGGAGAGCAATTGTGAAGGAAGTTCTCCAGCACGATGGCATCCGGTTCTATTACGAACTGATCGGCGAGGGGGCTCCGCTGGTGTTTTGCCACGGGGTGACGGGTGACCTGGAGGCGTGCAAGGAACTCGTCGGGCCGCAGCCGGGATACCAACTGATCGTGTGGGATAGTCGCGGGCACGGCCGGACCGAACCGGTCGGCCCGGCGGAGAAGTTCACCTTTGCCGCGTTCGCCGAGGACCTGGCCGCGTTGTTGGATCACCTGGGGATCGAGCGGGCGGTGATCGGCGGGATTTCGATGGGGGCCGGCGTGGCCGCGCAGTTCGCCCTGCGATGGCCCCGGCGTGTGCGGGCACTGGTTCTGGTCCGACCGGCCTGGCTCGATCAACCGCTGCCGGAGAACCTGGCTATGCTTCCGCGTGTGGCCGAGTTGCTAGAGCAGTCCGGCTCGGAAGCCGGGCTGGCCGAACTGAAGAAACTCCCCGAGTTCCACGCCCTGCAACGCCAGTCGCCGCCGGCCGCCGACTCCTTGTGCGAACAGTTCGGCAAGCCGAACGCCCTGCAGCGCCGCGCCCGGCTGCGGAAAATCCCCAACGACCGACCGATTACAAGCTGGAAACCAATCGAGCGGCTAGACCTGCCCGCGCTAGTAGTCGGCAGCGAACGAGATTGGATACATCCACTGGCGATGGCCGTCGCGTGGACCAAACACCTGATGCACGGACGCATGGTGAAGATTCCCCCTAAGACGGAGAATCTTGAAGAGCACGTCCGGGCATTTCGCAGCCACCTGGTCCCGTACCTGGAGTCGCTCGACGGATGACCGCCGCACCGCTTAGAGCCTCGGTATCGCTCTGGTCAGCGGACCTGGCCGACCTGGCCTCGGAGATCCGGCGGGGCGATCCCTACGCCGACTGGTACCACCTCGACGTCTCCGACGGCACGTATGCCCCGTCGCTGTTGCTCTTCTTTCCGGATCTGGTAAAGTCGATCCGCGGCGTCACCGAAAAACCGTTCGAGGTGCACCTGATCACGCATCGGCCGGAGCGTTGGGTCGGCGCCTTTGCCGCGGCGGGGGCCAACCGCATCATCTTTTACCCCGAAACCACTGAAGACGTGGAGGAAATGATCGATCGGCTCAAGGCACGTGGCCTGGGGATCGGCGTTTCCCTGGCCGTCGAGAACGGCGTCTCGTTGATCGAGCCGTATCTCGATCGGGTGGATCTGGTGTGCGTGCTGGGTACGAGTTTCGACGTCAAGGGCGTGGAGGACATCGCCGACGGCACGTGCGAGAAGATCCGCGACCTGGCAGAGCGGCGTCACGAACACGGCCTCTCGTTCGAGATCGAAGCCGATGGTGCCATCCGCCGGCACACCGTGCCGCGGTTGCGCCGGGCCGGTGCCGATATCGTCGTGCCCGGCTCGCTGATGTTCAAGGCCGATATGCGCCAAACCAGTCAATGGCTGCGTTCGTTGTAAGTGAGTTTAGCCGCCGGGCTTGCCCGGCGCGTTGGCGGATATCAATACGCTCGAACGCAAACGCGCCGGGCAAGCCCGGCGGCTAAACGACTATTGGAAACGTCAACGACCTAAGGAGGTTACATGATGGCCCAACAGCACAGTCCCCAGGATTCCATCGTCGCCACGTACTACATCGAAACCCAGGGTGATCTCCACAAAGTCGCCGAAGAATTGGTTGTGCTGGAGACGACCGCCAAGTGGGTTGCGCCGGGAGAGCCGACGGAGTTGTACCGGCAGTCGTGCGGCGAGGTATGGGAAGTCAACGAGTCCGGCCCGGGGCAAGGTACGATCTCGTTGTTGTACCCGATTTACAACTTCGACATCGACCAGTCGGCCTTTCCCGGCCTTTGGCTGTCGATGATCGGCGGGCCGACGTTTGCCTTGGCCTCCTATGAGAAGTCACGGTTGGTCGACTTTAGCGTTCCGCCGGCGATGGTGGAGAAGTTCCCCGGCCCCGGCTTCGGCATCCAGGGCACGCGCCACCTGGTGGGCCTGGAAAGCGGCGAATTGCTGATCGGGACGATCGTCAAACCCACCGCGGGCCTGACCCCCGAGGAAGTTGCCGACTTCGCCTACCAGGCGGCACTAGGCGGCATCTGCTTCATCAAGGACGACGAGAAGATGATGAACGCACCGTACTGCCCGTTGGGGCCGCGCGTGAAGCTGGTCGCCGAGGCCCTCAGACGCGCCGAGGAGCAAACCGGCCAGAAGGTCCTCTACGCTGCCCACATCAGTACCACACCGGATCGCATCCGCAGCCGGGCGCTGGAAGCAATCGAAAACGGCGCCACGGCGCTGATGGTCAACTTCTTCGCCACCGGGTTCGGCGCGATTCAGATCCTGCGGGAGGACTCCGACATCAACCTTCCGATTTATGCCCATTGCGGTGGCCGGGAAGCCATGGGCCGCGCGGAAAACCAGGGGATTGCGCCCTCGGTGATCGTGAAGCTGGTCCGCCTGTTGGGCGGCGACTACTTTCGCGCGGGCATGTTGGAGAGTTACCTGGTCGACACCGAAGATGATATCCGGACCATGCACGAAGCGGCCACCGGCGACTGGTGCTCGCTCAGGCCCATCCTGCCCGCGGTATCCGGCGGGTTGAATCCCGAAACGATCGGGGCCAACGTTCGCGCGTTGGGCCGGGACAATCTGTTCCTGGCGGGCACCGGCATCCTCCGGCACCCCGACGGACCGAAAGCCGGTGTCGAAGCCTTACGCACCGCCGCGTCAGCGGAGAAAGACTACATGACTGAATTTGCAGTAGTTCCGCCACAGTAGTATCGCCGCCCAGATCCTCTTGACGGTCGGCCATCAGTTCGTGATACTTCTCGAATGACTTGCCCCCTTCGTCTAGTGGCCCAGGACATCGGATTCTCAGTCCGAAGGCAGGGGTTCGACTCCCCTAGGGGGTACTTTTTGCGACGGCTGGCGAGGATTCAGCGGCGGTTTTCGTTTGCCGGGGGAGATGGGGGCCTACGACCGCTTCTTTCAGCATCAGGCGGTCGTTGCGGCCGTTGCCGATGCTTCCTTGACTATTCGACACGTTCGGCCAGCTTGATGTAGACGCCGTCCTCGTATATGCCGGAGTCGTCTTCCGCGGATGAATCCATATCCAACTCAACCAGGTCACTCACGTGACCTAATGCGGTATCCAGGCCGGCGAAGCGCATCAAGTCTTCGGCCATCACGTCGTCTGAGAGAAACATTTGCCCGCCGATCGCACCCGCCGCAAACTCGATGCCGCTGGAAGGCGTCCCGAAGTCAAATTCGGCCACGTCCTCATGGATACCGAGAAACTCAAGCCATGCTTTCAGATATGCCCGGACCACCGATCGGCCAATGAAAACGTGACTGCGAGAGACGGAAACATACGCTTCTTGCGGCAGTGGCGGTGGAGCAACAGAACCGTGGAGTGACCGGATTGTTGGCTCGAAGTAGATCCGCATCAGCTCAGCCGGGTCGGCGGATGTAGTCCAATGCCAACTGGCGTCGTCTCGCGGCAGGTGCACTCTTGACGTATCGATTCCCGGGCAAACGAACCGGATCATGGCCAGTGCATGTTCTTCCGGGTGTAAGAGGAATTCTTCCAGTCGACCATCGCCAATATACGTGGTTTTTAGCGGCTCTTGCCCGTCGCAGTCCTCCGATTGCACGGCAAACCGAAACGGCCCAAGACGAAGGTGAGAAAGATACGACGGCAGCAGCAGAGAAGAACAATACGCTTCGACATCGCTCTCCTTCATGAAGGCCCACAAGGAAATCATCGTTGCTTCTCCGCAAGGCAGGATGTTACTTCGCGAAATTGCCATTTCGCCTTGTGAAAGACTTCCCTGGTCTGATCCTCTCTCATTCCGGCCAGAACGAGATACTCTCGGTCTGCAACGCGCACAACCGCCTTACCACCGTCAGTTCCGACGGGTAACCCCGTGCCAAACGGCCGCATCACGGTCAATCGATCGGGCGCCACGGGCAACAGGAGATCTGCCTCGTCCGCGATGGCCCAAATGAGCACGTAAGTGTCATTTGGATATCCTATACGGCGAAAGCTATACACTTTGAAGACATCGTTGGCCACCCCGGGGATTTCGTGGATTGCCACCAACTCGTGTTCGCCCTTTTCATTGATGAACAGGTGGTGTTCCTCAAGGTTGTGGAACATCTTCCGCTGGGCGGCGGTGAGCAACGGAATCGGCTCCTCACCAACGTTCTTGAGCAAAGCGGACGCACCGGCAGAGCGTTTTCTCTTCTGCATATCGGCCCGCACATTGAAACAGCCCCAAGCACTGATGAACGGGGGATACTCTTCGCCGAGGTTCCTGAGCATCGCCAACTGGGCGTCGGTGAGCTTGTTCTCAATCCGGGTGTCTTCCCAAATCTTGATAACCTCAAAACAGTCTTCCGCGCGAGGGTTGCTCGCCAATTGCTTCTCGGTCACCAGCAGGGAAAAAGGGCAGTCCCATGCCGCGCCGCGGCTAAGTATGTATTCCAGCGTATCCGGCCCGATGTAGTTGTGCACGTTACGGCCGAATCCGCTGAGCCATCCGAAGTCAATCCGCGAGAAGTCTCTTGCTCTGGCGGGGGCGGCACGGTAAGGGACGGCGCGGCAGAAGAGCTTCATCTTGTCGTGCGAGACGCTGTCGTAGGCATTGCTTCGGCTCATCATGTGCCAACTGAAATGGCTGGTGATGGCCGCCTCGCACACCGGGGGTTCCGGCTGGAAATGGCGATAGACGCGGTACTGTGCGTTGGCCACGTGATACCAAAACGGGGCGTGAACGTCCTCGGCCCCGTCGAAATAGACCATGTCGTAGGGGCCTGTCTGGTGGTAGATGTCGGCGATTCGTTGCGCTGTTTCGTCCTGGATGTCGGTGTCCTGGTCGAACCGGATGAAGATGGGCCACTCGTCCACGTCCAGCAGGTTCACCGGATCGCCTGCTCGGTGGGCGACTGGGGTGGTTTTCAGGTGGCCGCGCTCGCAGCCGGTAAATTGGAAAGGCGGCTCGGTGGTGTATCCCTTGTAGGCGATCAGTTCTTTACCTGCTTCCAGGATCCGCCTGCGGTCATCCAGCATACAACCTTTCGGGTTCTCGTTGACAATGATCGTATTGGCTTTGCGATCGACCGCCGCGGCCAACGTGAAGGCGCGAACCTTGTGTAGCCGCTCATCCGGCACTGGGGTCACGTAGGGATCGGTCTTAAGGGCCTTGTTGTAATGGGTGTGCAACCCTACCGTGAGTCCCGCGTCGCGGATGGCGTCGGCCACCTTTTTCAGGTCGGCCATGCCATTGGAATATCGGTCGTTCCAAACGAAATGCCCTGCCCCTTTGGAAAAGGCGGTGTAAGAAAACAGAATCATGCGGAATCCACCTCGCTTGGCCCACTTGATGTGCTCGTGAACGTTACCAGGTGTCGGGCGCATTGCCCAGTAATACGAGTACCTCTGGACCGGCGAGCGGCGGTTTTTCGCGCCCGAGGGCATCTTGAAGTCTCGCTCAACGACCTCCATAACGTCGAGGAACTTGTTCTTCGGATCGGGACACCCAAAGAGCACTGCGATGGTTCCCTCCAGGGCAACCTCTTTGTGGGCGGTTGCCCTCATCACCACATGGTCCTCGTGTTGGGCCATGCCGGCATTTGTCTTGATGTTTCCCGCACAGAGACAAATGCCGAAGCTGTCGTCGTAGTTGACGTTGATCCAAGGGCCGCGATACGCCAGCTTCTTCACCTTGAGTTGAAGCAGGTCGATGCGGTCGACGGGCTCACCCTCCAATCCCAGTAACTTCAGCGCCAGATAATCTTGACGTTGAATGACCTCGTAGGTCGCTGTCACATTTGCCTTGGAGAAGCGGACCACAAGCCGATTTCCGTCCAGCGCCACCCCAGATGCGGGAAACTGCTGCTTGCCACGATAGACGAGCGCCATCGGCCCCGGCTCGGTGATCCAGCCATACTCGGTGTCGGAGGGCTTGGCCACAAGGTTTTTCATCATTCCGTCTTTCCCAATCGCAAGCCGCAGATTACGCGTCTCCAAAACCTCTTGTGCAACTGTCGCACGGTTGAGTATCGCCACAACTGCAAAGCTGACCAACACAAACATGTACCTTACTTTCATGAGTCAATCTCCTCGAAAATCGTAACCGTTCACGGGTTTTCAGGGTTCTCGGGACTTTCCCGAGAAGAGTTGCCATGAACCCATTGTTTGATTCTAAGCAGGGTAATCAGGCCTGTCAAGCCACTGAAGGCGCGACCGGCGCGACCCGTCGCTATCGGCAGTGGCTCTCCAGCCAATCCTGTGGATCGAGCTGTACGGGTTGGCCGGTTTCGATCGATCGGCGACCCGCCACGGCATGATCGAGGATCACAGTGACAGGAATACGCGTGCCGGTAATGACCGGCTTGCCGTTGCACACGCGCGGATCGATCTCGGCATATGAATTCATGAATCTGTCTAAGTTCAAGTTTTGCACATTTTCGGGCTCGAAATGTAGCTGAAATGGTATCGGCCTCCAGGCCAATTTGGGATAGCATGTGATTCAACCGTCACAAAACATTCCCGCAGGCAAGGAGGCCGACCCATGCAGCTTACTACAG
>JAUWHT010000135.1 GCA_030605745.1 Pirellulales bacterium
AGGCAGATCCCTTCGACACGGGCTGGACCCAGACCGGCAGCGTACCAGTGGTCGTTCACCAGGGTCTGACTCCCACCGGCCTGGACGCAGTGGGCACGCAGGCTGCCTGGATCCCGGAGGGAACTTATCCATCGGGGGGGAGGATGCACCAGGACGTAACCGGAGCGTCATTGTGGCAACTCGACTTTCTGATTGCCGGCGAAGACCCGGGCGCGGCCGGCATGCGGATGATGAGGCTGAAGCTCTACAACGACATGCCGCCTAGTGGTAGCGTTACCCTTCAGGTCCTTGGCGACGGAAGTATGAGCGTCTACGACCATGGGGTGGGTTATGTTAATATCGGCGGGAGCTTTAGCTTCTCAGTAGACGCCGATAGCAACGGCGATTTCGAGGACGCGGGCGACACGCTGAACGTACACTCGATGCGAATCGTGGGCGACTATGGCCGCACTACACCAAGCTACGATGTGTACTTGTCGGCTGCCAACTCGCCCACACTGAGCCTTGTTGCCGCCAATGTGCCGCATTTCCAGACCGTTGATCCCATCTCCACCGCAAAAATGACTAGGGTGGAGTTCGCGGGCCTTGGATCCGGGGGCGGCCACGTGGTCGATCAGGTCAGCCTGGTTCCAGAGCCTTCGACACTGGTGCTGCTGGGTTTGGGCAGCCTAACCGCCCTGGCCCTCTATTGTGCTCAGCGACGGCGGCAACGCCGTTGCTAAATGACCGTGCGCGATTCTGATTCTGGAGCGCGGGCTTCCAGCCCGCATTGGGCGGCCGAGACGGTCGCGCTCCAGAATTGCGCACGGTCATTTAGTCTGAATTTCTCACCACGGAGGCACGGAGGACACAGAGATTATTGAAAGGCTAGGCTTTTCAATGATGTTGTTGAAAACAGTTTGATGTCTGACGTAAGCTATCAAAACTCAATCAAAGCCGTTTCTCCGTGTCCTCCGCGCCTCCGTGGTGGATTTTCTGGTGAGAAATCCGGGTTAGGCCAAGAAATGACCGTCGCCGGCTCGGGGGGCAAGCCGGCGACGGCATCGGGAGGGGAGACTAGCAACGAAGGGGGGGAGGTGGACTAGGGGGGTAGGATGCCGAGTTTCTCTTCTTCCTCTTCCTGGATGATGATCCGTGGGGTGACCATCATCAGGAGGCTTTGTGTTTCGCGGCCGATGCCCACGTTCTTGAATAGCCGGCTGATGTAAGGGATCTTGTTGAGTATGGGAGTGCCGAACTCGCTTCGGCCTTCGCTCAGGCGCTTGATGCCGCCCAGCAGTACCGTGCCGCCGTCGGGTACGCTGACCGTAGTGGTCACGGTAACGAAGGAGAAGGTGGGCAACTGTACGGTGGTGCCTTGGGTGGTGATAGTGGTTTTGCCCTCGTTTTTGTCACTCTCTCTGTGCCAGTCGGTGCTTTTACCTGCGTCTGCCAGGTTCTTCCAACCCGCGCTTTCGGCCGTGGTGTCGGTGGTGCTGGTCTCCGAGCCGGTGAACTGGAACTTGTGGACTTCACCGATCTTGCTGAAAAACGGCACGACAGTCAGGCGGACGAATCGCCGGTCGTTGGAAACGACCGCCTGGACGGTCATGAAGCTGCCCTCGGAAAGGACGACGATCACCGGCTGTTGTGCGGCGGCGAAGTCGCCCACGACCGGGATCACGCTGATGACGAACGGGCTCTGCGAGGTATCGGAGACGTATGCCTGCTGGCCGTTGAACAGGGTGACTTTTGGCGCCTGCAAGACGTTGCTTCGGCGGTCGCCCTGGGCGGCATTGATGAAGAAGAATGCCTCGATGTCGCTGAGGATGGCGAACCCGAGCTGTGCCCCCGCCGTAGCGTCGAAACCGCCGAACTGCGGCACGGCCAGCCCGTAACTGTTTTGGGTGAATGGGATATCCAGGTCGGCCGAGAACACGCCCGGCGCCTGCAAGCCGACCGTAATACCGGCGTCGCCGTGCGCCTTGTTGTCCACGTCGAGCGTATTTCGCAACGGTTCGGTGCCCGTGGACGGGTCGCCACCATTGAGCCTTCGGCCGAAGACCTGGATCGACCGATCTATGTTGTCGTCGATGTCGAAGTCGAAGTCGACACCGATCCGCTCGAAGAAGTTGTCGTTAAGCGTGATGAAGCGTACTTCGATGGTCACCTGGAGGTCCTGGAGGCGTCGCAACTGCTCGAGCAGGTCGACGATCTCTTCGTGTACGTCCTGTGTTTGGCTGACCACGATACTGAGGTTCGTCTCGAAGGGAGCGATCGAGCCGGGTCCTCCGACGTCGTCCCAGGTGGTCGGTTGGATGGTCGAGGTGATCAGGTCGATGAGGCTATCGAAATCGGCCTGAACGCCGCCGCCCAGCCCGCCGGGGCCGAACCCCATGGGCATGTTGGCCATTTTGCCTGACTGGCCCGGGGCGCCGATTTGAGCCAACAGGGCGGGGTTGATCATGGCGTTGTTCTGCTGGCCGTCTTTGCTGGCGACCACGGCCAACGGGGCGGTTGAAGTTCCGAATGGGCTGCCGCCGCCGAAGCCGACGCTTCCCAACGCGTCGTGGTACGAGCCGGCAAGGCCCATCCTGGAGGTGGGCACAAAGTTGGGGATCGGTACGACCAGATCGGCCACGTTGTAGGTCGCCGTATGGACCTCGCCATCTCGCATCTGCTCGCTGGTGATCTTCAGCACCTCGTCCTTAATCACGTAGCTAAGGTGCAGCGGTTCGAGGATCAGGTTCAAGGCGCTCTTGAGCATGATCTCGTGCCGCACCTCGATGGTCACCGGCGTGTCGGTGGAGACACCTTCCTCGGCCAACCCTTGCGGATCGAGGTGCAGGTTGACCTCGGTCAGCCTGGCTAAGTGCTCGAGCACTTCGCTGAGCGGTTTGTCTGTGAACTCCAGCGAGACGGGGGTTCTGAGCTTCTTTTCGATCTCCATTTCCTGCTCCGAGCGGCGGCGGGTGCGCCGGAGCCACTTCTCCCGGGCAGCGGTTAGCTCCCCCCAGGCTTTTGCATCGGGCAGGCGGTAGGGCTCGCGGTCGTCGAATGGGATTGCCGCCTCGTCCACGGAATCCAGTTGGGTCCAGAAACCCTCGCCCGTGCGCGCGCGTAGCGCCTGATTGTTGATAAATCGGCGGACGAACTTCGACTGCCAGAGGAGTTGTTGTATTACGGGGTTATTGGGGTCGAGTTCTGCCGCTCGCTTGGCTACCACTTCGGCGTCCGCGTAGCGCTGCTCGTCCATTTTTTTATTGAAGTCGTCGACCATCAGGGCGAGCTTCTCTTGGATTTCGAGTTTCAGTCGCTGGTGGCGTCCGATTTCGTCGCGGATGCCCTGGTTCTTCTCCTCAAGCTCGATGCGTGGACGATTCTGTTCGATGAACTGCTGGGTATCGCTCATCGCACGATCGACACGGGCGAGCAATCGGGCTCGAGCGGTCGGTTCCAGCCCTGCATCCTCGACTTTTTTGCGGGTCTCTTCCAGCAGTGCCAGTGCCGCCTTGGGATCGGCGTCGAGTTGTGCGCGGGCCTTGCTTACCTGAAGGGCCACCTCGGCGGCGACTTGCCGAGCCAGCGCGTTTTGTGCGGCCGCGGTCTCGGCGACGATGGACTGCCCGCCGGCAGCCTGCACGTTTCGAGTGGAATCGTTCGATGCGTCGTACAGGGCGTGCGATGCCGTGTGATCGGTCGCCCCGGCGCCCGCCGGCGGTGCGACGAACTGCCCGCCGGCAGTGATCACACCCGAAGGATCGCCCCGCCCCGCCTGACGGATATCCAGGAGCACCAGTCCCGGCCGATCATCACCCGGGGCATAAGCGGAGTCGGGCACGCCGAGCTGTTCGGCCTGACGTGCCAGTGTTTCGGCACGGTTCAGATCGCCGGCACCAAGAGCTGCGCGGGCCTGCCGGACCAACTCGGCGGCTCTTTGCACAGTGGCCAGCGATGGAGCCGGCTTGTCCGACGACTTGACTGCCGGCAGCCGACGGTCGCTGTCTGCCGGGGGCGCCGGGGGCGTCGTGTCGATCCGGCGTGCGAACGGAGAGTCCGAAGCCGCCGGCCCATAAGGCCTATAAACAGGGGCGGGCCGGATCGGGTTGGGGGAATCTGAAAGCGGGGGTGGAGCAAGCTGCTGCGGATCGGGTAGTCTGGCCCCGGTCGCCGGCTCCTCCACTTTCCCGCCTGCCCGGCGGATATCCGCGGCCAGCTTCGCCGGCGAGTCTTCCTCCGGGCCGAAGACCGCTTGCTGCTTGGCGGCCATCCGGTACCAGTGCGAGGCGCGTATCAGGTTCCGCTGTGCAAGGTCCTTACGTCCCTTTAAGAGGTAGAGTTGGGCGAGGCTCTTTTTGTCGGTTATGGTTTCGGGCACGGTACCGCTGGACGCGCCGGACCGTGCGGCGAACGGGTCGGTTGGCGGAGGCTTGCTTTTCGTCAAGCCGAATTGGGCAAAGAGTTGGCTGGGTTTTCTGGGCGAGCGGCCGGCAGCCTTGCGCTTCCGCTCTAGATCACGTCGGGCCTTCTTCGGCGTGTCACCCAGGTGTAATACGCTGTATTTCACGCCCAATACCTCGGCTTTCGAGATCAGGGCCTCGGCCGCCTCCAGATCGTTCTCGGCCATGGCCTGACGAGCACGGCGCAGCAGATCGTTGGCCTGCTTGCGCTTGTCGCCGGAAAGGGTGTGGGAGGGAACCGTTTGAGCCACGCTCGCCGCGGTGACCGGGCTCTGCTCGACCCCCGGCCGCTGCTGGGCAATCGCGATACCCGCCGAAAGACCCACCGCGACTGCTACCCAGCCGGCAAGTACTTTTGCGGTCATTTTCAACATGTCTATTTGAAATCCGGTACCGGTAGAAGAGAGCGGTTAAATACCTTTGCCCGCAGTCTGGGTCAAGGGCACTTCTTCGAGAATCGAGCTGAGGCGGCAACTGCAGATTGAGATTGGAACAGATGTGTAATGAGGAAAGATGGGAAAGGGGGAAAAAGGGGAAATCAGAATATTGGGTAGTGCCTCATGATGTTGGCAAGAAATAGCGGGGTTGTTATGCTATTGCCTCCCCTGTTGCGCCTAAATGTGCTAGCAGCAGTGCGAGGAGGCTGGCGATGGCAAGGAAAGATCGGAGCAACCAGCCCAATGGTG
>JAUWHT010000199.1 GCA_030605745.1 Pirellulales bacterium
CCACCAACCAGGAAATCCAGACCGATCGAGATTCGGGTACTTGACCCTGTCTCGGATTTATGCGATACTAAGAATGATCGCTCATGGGTAACACTTCGGCACGGCCGAAGGCCCATCAAGCGGTTGCGTGAACGGTTACCAAGGAACTGTACGTCTACGGTATCGACGAGGCGCGCGGTGAGCGGCTCAAAGCCGAACGCGAAGCGTTCAAGGCAGTACACGAAGCGGGTGCGAAGGTTTTTGTGGCTTGCCACGTGGGCGCGTTCGAGTTAGTCGGTGACCTGCTCGACTTGGCGATCTGTGCCGGGAGACCGGTTCCCGCTGAAGCCGAGAAGTGGCACGGTGCCGGCCACAGAATCTTCAGCTACGCCAACCCGCAAGTGGGCCTCGAGCAGCCGGAGACCTACCGCCGCAACTTCGGGCTGCTGATCTGGAAGGCGGGCTACGACGGGGCCTGCGACTATGCCTACCAGCACGGCTTCGGCCATGTCTGGGACGACTTCGACAGCAACAGGTACCGCGACCATAACTTCAGCTACCCCACCATCGACGGCGTGATCGACACCATCCAGTGGGAAGGTTTCCGCGAAGGCGTGGACGACGTGCGGTATCTAACCACGTTGCTCAGCGCGATCGAGAAAGCCAAAGCGAACCAGGACAAGCGACAACTCGCCTTGGAAGCAGAGAAATGGACGGCCACAATTGACCCCAGCGGCAACCTTGACAAGCTGCGAATGAAGATGATAGAATGGATTGTTCGACTGGGCAATTAAAATATCCTCGTTCCCACGCGGAGCGGGGGAACAAGGGTAAGGCTATACAACAGCTAGTGCAAAGGAGGTGTGAGATGAGACAACTGACTCTGACATGCGTTGGAATCCTATTGGGATTCTGGGGGCAACATACCGATGCGGTGCTTGGCGGGCAGGAGAGCCCAGGGCCCGAAGGCGGCGAGAAAAAGGCCCTTGTCGCTTACTGGAAATTGAAAGGAGACTGCCGCGACTATTCGGGCAATGCGAACCACGGGGTCAGTCACGGGGTTAACCTCGACACGGCGGAGTTCAATGGCAGAAATGCGTATGTAGAGGTGGCCGACGGCCCTTCACTTGATTTTGGGACAGGCGATTTCTCGATCTCTGTCTGGGTCTGCACGAAAAAGGACCTGGACGATGTGATCGGGGATGTCTTGAGCAAGTACGATCCCTCAAAGCGAAAAGGACTGACGCTCAGCATCAAGGCCAGCTCGGGCGGCTACCAGTCTCAGGGTGACGACAAGCACGTTTACTTCGGCATCGACAACGACAAGCTGAGCGACTGGCAGGACTGCGGCAGACCGAACGAAACCAGTAATTACGTGAGCAACTCGCTGACCGTTTTTCGCGGCAAGTTGTACGCCGCAACAATCGACGCGCAGAAGCAGGAAGACTGGTGCCACGTCTACCGCTACGAAGGTGGGCAGAAGTGGACCGATTGCGGAAGGGTCGGCAGCGGCAAGACCACGGGCGTCATGCCGCTGATCGTCCATGACGGAAACCTGTACGCGGCAACGTGCACGTACGACTGGACTCGCCGTGGTACGGGAGACTACGACTATTGCCGCGTCTACTGCTACGAAGGCGGCAAGAAGTGGAGAGACTGCGGCCAGCCCGGCGATAATCGCGCAGTGGTCTGCATGGCATCCTTTCAGGGTAAGCTCTACGTTGGCGGCGGCAACGAAGCCAGCGGTGTGTTCGTCTATGAGGGCGGCAAGAAATGGCGGGCTTCCAAAATGTTCCCGAAGGGACCGCGGGTGGTGCAGTGCTTCCCCCACGCCATGGGTGTCCACGATGGCAAACTCTACGTCGCCATGCAGTCCGCTTACTGCTTCGACGGCGAAAAATGGCAATATGTCGGGATCCCAGCCGGCCATACTTCAGAACACCTCCTGCCGCGGCTTCAGTGTCATTCCCTGGAGGTGTACCAGGGAAAGCTCCACCTGGGCAATTGGCCGGAAGGCAGAGTGGTGCAGTACCAAGGCGGCCGGAAGTGGGAAGATCGCGGCCGGCTCGCGGATGGCACCGAAATTAACGCCTTGACGGTCTACAACGGCAAGCTCTACGGCGGCTCCATACCCAGGGCCGAAGTTACTCGCTACGAAGGCGGCAACTTCTGGACCTCGATGAAAAGGTTCTTCTCGCCCGAAGGATGGGTGCCTGTGCTCATCGGCGCTTCCCGCGAGCAAGTCAACGAGTGGACCAGGGCAACCAGCCTGACGGTTTATGGTGGCAGGCTATTTGCCAGCATCGGTAGTTGCACCAGTTCTATATTAGATGCTCCTGCCGACGTCCGCGGCAAGGTCTTTTCAATGGAAGCAGGCAAATGTGTCTCGTATGACGACGACCTTGGCCCCGGATGGAAGCACATCGCGGCAATAAGAGAAAAAGGCCGCTTGAAGCTGTACATCAACGGTCAACTCGAGGCCACCTCATCGCCTTTCGATCCAAGAGAGTATGATATTTCGACGAACGAGCCGTTGAAGATCGGCTTCGGCGAGATGGATTACTTCTCCGGCAAGATCAGGGAACTGCGCCTCTACAACAGGGCATTGAGTGGCGGCGAAATAGAAAAGTTGTCCAGCGAAGAAAAACCATTCTAGTCGCAAAAAGGGGACAGGAGAACCATTATGAGCGAGAGAATTGCCCGAGGAATGGCATGGCGTAAGTTTTTGTGTGTCGTTGGCTTCGTTCTGTTCTCCGGAGCCTCCAGCGTCTGTGGCGCCAAGGAAGCCACGATGCCGCGGCCGGGATTCGACGCCATGGAGAAGGTCGAGTCGTTGCCGCTACTGCCGGGCAGCGGAACGCAGACACGGCAGTTCATTTCCTACGACCCATCCGGCGGCAACGACGATGGCCAGTTTGTCAAGACCTGCACGCGGTACATCGATTCTAATGGCGACCACGTCATCTTCGATGAATACGGGCCGGGCTGCCTGTACCGTCAGCAGATGAACCTCTGGATGTCACCTCTCGACCCAACCCGAATGCGGATTCGCTACTACTTCGATGACGAAAAAAAGCCGCGTATTGATATGACGATTGATCAGTTTTGGGGACGGAAGGGCTACACGGAACCGTTCACGCCACCGCTGAGCTATTTCGATGACCTCCCCAAGAATCCGCACTACAACTACTTCGACCGGATGGGCGTTTGTTACTATCCGCTGTCTTTCCGGAAGCGGCTGAGAGTCACGCTGTCGCAGGCGATCCCGAAGGATGGAGAGAAACGACGCGACTACTCCAAGTGCTGGTATCAATACACCTACATTCTGTATCCTGCTGATACCCCGGTGGCGACGTGGAAAGGACCAGAGGAAGATGCGACAGCGGTCCGTGCCCAGTGGAATAACCCGGGCAAGGACCCCAAACCGGCTGATGGCAACATGTCGATCACAAAAGCGATCTCGCTACGGAAGGGCCAACGCGCAGAGGTTCTCAACCTGAAAGGCGAGGGATCGATCACGAGCATCCGCTTTACGATCAAGCCCTACAACTACGAGACGCTCTATAAGACCGTCATCCGAATCTTTTGGGACGACCAGAACGAGCCGGCGGTCGATCTCCCACTCGTATATCTCTTTGGGGGAGGCGGTGCCCTGTCTAAGGCCAACAAGCAGGTGTGGGATTTGGACTTCTCCACACTCCTCTACGGCTATAGTAAGACGAAAGGCGTCCTGTACAGCTATTGGCCTATGCCTTACTGGAAGTCTGCCCGCATTATCGTCGAGAACGGAAGCAACTCCGATATCGAAGAGTTGACCTGCGACGTGACATACAAGCCCTCATCTGTTTTGCGATACTCTCGGAACAGGACGGGGTATTTCCACGCGAAGCGAACACTCGATTTGCAAAAGTCGAACTCCGGCCTGTTTACCAAGGCATTCGTGGAGGAGGGATACGGAAAGGTGGTAGGATTGACCTTCTTCACAAAGGACTGGTCCTGTGATGGTGACGAGTTTACTTTCATTGACGGTAGCGGGACGCCCCAGATACATGGTGACGGATCGGAAGATGACCACAATGCCGCATGGGGCGGCGACCGTTACTACAAGCAACTCTGGGGCAGCTTCACCCGCCATGGTGATTTCAGAGGCATCCAACAGGACTATCGTATCTACATGAACGACTCGTACGTGTTCCACCGGGACATCAAAATCACCTACGAGTGCTCCCCGCACAGGGACAGAGCTCGGACCGACTGCACGGTGTTCTACTACAAGTATAATGCGGAATACTGCAATTTGAAGGAGACCGATTGTGTTGACGTCGGCAACAAAGAGTCCGAAACGGCTCACGACTACCAAATCGAAGGGCAAACGTGGCAGGGAACCATCACAAGCAGTTATGATGGCTACGAGAAGATGCGCAACTATCATCAGGTGAAAGATGATGGGCGATCTTTTACCGGTGCGAGCACGTTCACAGTTATGATCGATCCGGACAACGACGGCGTCCGGCTCCGTCGCAGGGCAAACCGTTCGGCGAATGGACTGCAGTTGGCAAAGGTGTACGTGGATGGGGTGGAGGTAAATGAACGCCCATGGTATCTGTGCGATCTTTCCACGGCCCCTCAGAACCAAGCTTGGCGCGACACAGACTACGACATACCCGCGACATACACCAAAGGCAAACAGAACATCCGTGTCAGGATCGAGTACGTGTCTGCCAAAGATCCAAAGCTGGGTATCAGTGAGTTTTTCTACAGAGTTTTCTGCTTTGGCTTGGCGCCCGTACCGAAACCGAAAAAGGGCGCATAAAAATTGCGCATAAAAGCTGTCAGGAACCTTTTCCCCTCCAACAGGAGAACATCGCAATGAGCAAGAGCATTACCCGACGTACGTTCACCAAGGCCACCGCCGCGGCCACGCTGGGGCTGGCCACCGCCGGGGCAACCAGGGTGCTGGGGGCCAACGACCGGATTCGGCTGGGAGTCATCGGTGTCGGCCTTCGCGGGGGCCAACTGATGGACGCCTTCCTTCAGCACGACGACGCGCAGATCGTCGCGATGTGCGACGTCTGCAAGTCCACACTCGAACAGGCCAACCAGAAGTGGGCCGACGGCAAGGCGGCCACCTGCGGCGACTTCCGCAAGCTGATCGAGCGCAATGACGTCGATGCCGTGGTCGTTGCCACGCCCGACCACTGGCACGCCATCCAAATGATCACCGCTTGCGACGCCGGCAAGGACGTTTACTGCGAAAAACCGATGTCGAAAACCATCCATGAAGGCCGGCGGATGGTTGAAGCCGCGAAGCGCAACAACCGCGTGGTGCAGATCGGCACCCAGCGACGTTCCGCAAAGGTCTACGCCGAGGCGGCCGAGCTGATTGCCTCGGGCAAGTTGGGCAAAGTGACCGTGGGTCGAGCGTACAGCATCAGCAACATGTATCCCAAGGGCATGGGCAAGGCCAAACCGAGCAAGCCGCCCAACGACCTGGATTGGGACATGTGGCTCGGCCCGCGACCGATGCGGCCTTATCAGAGCAACATCACCCCTTTCAAGTTCCGCTGGTGGAACTTGTACTCCTCGCACATAACTGACAACGGGACGCATTTTCTGGATATAATGCGCTGGCTGATCGGCGATTTGGCCCCGGCGAGAATATGTGCCCTCGGCGGCAAGTACGCAGTCGACGACGACCGCACGATCCCCGACACCCTGGAAGCGATGTTCGAGTTCGCCTCAGGCCGGCTGATCATGTTCGCGACCTACGAAGCCAGCGGTCACCGGGGGCTGCCCCGCAGTGCGTTCGTCGAGCTGCGCGGCACCCAGGGCGCGCTGTACGCCAACACCGGCTGGCTCGAAGTGATGCCGGAGCGCGGCGGACGCTTCCAGGGCGACCGCAAACCTCGCATGGAGCCGATCAAGAGAAAGTTCTCCGAACCCAGCCACACCGTCCAGCACACGCGGAACTTCCTCGACTGTGTGAAGTCGCGCGGCAAACCCAACGCCGACGTGGAAACCGGCCACCGCTCGACCACCATGAGCAACCTGGCAAATATCTCACTGGCCACACATTCACTGCTGCAGTGGGACGCCCAGCGGGAACGGATCACCAACAACCAGGCGGCCAACGAACTGCTGCACTACGAGTACCGCAAGCCGTGGAAGCTCGGGTAAGTCCTATCGCGGCTTGCGGCCGCAACCCAAGCCTGTTTAGGACCCGGCGGTACGCCGGGGCCGCCGCCGTACCGGCGGCGGCTAAACATGCGTGCAAAACGTTCCGTTCATTCGGAGTCGCCTCCCACAAGAGGATTTCGAAGCGGCTCCCCTTTCGGCAGTTGTGGCCCTGTGGTAATGTACCGTCAGTGCTGGAGTTTGCCGGTGTTCGACCTTATTGACACGGTTGGAGAACCCCCGGCTTCCGCCGGGGGCTAAGGTCCTTTATGACAGTTTTCACTTTTTTCAACGGAACCCCATTTATGACAAGCGAATCAAAAACCACACAGAAATTGGCGATTGACGGTGGCCCCAAGGCAGTCACCAACGAGCTTGTCGGCTGGCCGAATTTCGATGAGAAAGCGATCAAGGCCGTCGAAGCGGTGCTGCGCTCGAACAAGCCTAACTACTGGACCGGCCCGAAGGGCATGGAGTTTGAGAAACGATTTGCCGAGTGGCAGGGCAGCAAGTTTGCGATCAGCACGACCAATGGCACCTCGGCATTGCACGTTGCGCTTGCGGCGTTGGGGATCGGACCGGGCGACGAGGTGATCGTGCCCAGCTACACCTTCATTGCCAGCAGCTTTTCGGTGGTCCAGGCCGGGGCCGTACCGCGGTTCGCCGATGTGAACCTGGAGGACCACTGCATCAGCGTCGAATCGGCCGAGAAGCTGGTCACACCGCGGACCAAGGCCATCATGCCGGTACACCTGTACGGCAACGTCTGCGAGATGGACCCGATTATGGAGTTCGCCGAGAAACACAACCTATTCGTCATCGAGGACAACGCCGAGGCGTTCGGCGGCCAGTACAAGAGCCGCAAGACGGGCACCATCGGGCACATTGCCGCGTGCAGCTTCTGCCAGAACAAGACCTTCACCACCGGCGGCGAGGGCGGAATGGTTACAACCGACGACGAGGACCTGGTTTGGGAAGCACGCAGCTTCCGCGACCACGGCTACGACGTCAAGCTGCGCATGGGCCTGCTGGAGTTGGAGCAAAAGTTGCCTTACGTCCATAACCGCATCGGCTGGAACTACCGCATGACCGAGATGCAGTCGGCGATCGGGCTGGCCGAACTGGAGCGGATCGACAACTGGAACCTGCCCAACCGCCGGCGCAACGCCCATATTCTGATGGACGCCCTGGGGCAGTTACCCCAGGTGAAGTACATGCCCATCGACACCGACCAGCGGCGCAACGGCTGGTTTGTCTGTGCGTTTACGCTCGATATTGACAACATGAAGTGCGACATTGGCAGGTTCGTTGAGGCCGCCGGGGCCGAGGGCGCCCCCTGTTGGAAGGTGTTTTGGCCGCAGTGCCATACGGAGCGGGCGTTCACCGAGCGGCGGAGCTTCGGCGACTCGGGCTTCCCGTTTAGCTCCAAGGAGTACGCCGATCCGCAGAGCGTGGATTTCAGCAAGGTCGACGTGCCGAATGCCGTCTGGCACGAGTCACACACCTTCACCTGCTTCGCATATCCCACCTACACCGAGGACGACATGCAGCAGATCGCCGCCGCGTTGGTAAAGGTTATCAAGGCGTACAGTTAGGCTATTAGGCTATTAGGCAGTTAGTTCAAGTTTTGCACATTTTCGGGCTCGAAATGTAGCTGAAATGGTATCGGCCTCCAGGCCAATTTGGGATAGCATGTGATTCAACCGTCACAAAACATTCCCGCAGGCAAGGAGGCCGACCCATGCAGCTTACTAC
>JAUWHT010000080.1 GCA_030605745.1 Pirellulales bacterium
CGACGTAATCAGGTCGCCGCCCTGCTCAACAAATCGCTTCAGTTTCGCGGCAAGCTCATCCGTGACTTCCAACTCGCCCAGCAGACACACGACGGAATACTGGTCGAGAATGCGTTGCTGGGCGTCTGAGGTCAGCACGTCAAACTTGTCGCCGAAAGGAGTCGCCGTGAGGAACCCGCGCTCGTCCTTGAAGTAAGAACAGTCCTCGTACTGGGGAAAAACCCAGCGGAAGAAGTTGTCAATCTGGTAGTCGCCTTTCTCGTAAGGCATGTTGCCCCAGACCAGGTAGCTATGACGCGGCGGGGTCCAACCGCTGGCAAAATCAATCAGCAGGGCGACCGGTGTGTACTGAACGCCCCTATCTATTGCATGCTTGCGACACCATTTAACGGCCTCGACATTGACTTGACCGACGGGACTTAGCTCCGGGTATCCCTCAGCATCCTTTTCCTCTGTCATGTAGGCGCTCTCGAATCCATTTGACGCAGAGCCGTACATAAAGGTGACGTAATAAAGCCTCTTCATAAGGCTCACCGATGTGCCCTTGTCGGGGCCATATTCGTGGTAGGCGCTCCCCGATTTCATATAGTTCTTATACCCCCAACGGTTGAAGACTGAAATTATGTTCCAGGAGAGAAGGCCATACTGCTTGCACGCCCCGCGCAGGAAGGCCCATTCCATAATGTCGCTTGGCAGGGCCTGGGCACACTCCAGGCCGAGTATGCGGTAGCAGCCCATTGCGCCGTACTGGTGCGACATATTCGACGATCCGACCGCGACGCAGTAGTGGTGGAAGGTTACGTTGTTTCTGTTGGCTTTCCCTCTCTGCTCAGTCCAGTCCCAAAACAGCTTCTGCGCATCACGGCGAGACTTGGGCTTGTGGCCAGGTGCAACTGAGCCGAGGTAGTGGCCATCTTGCTCGCCGACCTCATACCCGAAGAAACGTCGGCCCATGACGGCACGGAGCGCTTCGTGCTTTTCCTTCAACGGTTGTCCTCCAACCCCTCCGGGCACATAGACGTCACAAATCATGAGGCCCCGCCGAGCTGCGTCCTCCCACGCCGGCCGCCAAGTTTCGGCTTGAGTGGCGGAGATGCTGCCCTTCACACACCGACCGAAGTCGTAATGCTTGAAATAGGTATCAAGCGAACGAGGTGATATGCCGACTTGCGCATGGCCCTGGAACTGACCGTCGAGGTCTTCCCAGGTGACAGGATCTTTGGCAAGCGACCACTTGGCCGGATCAACCCGTTTTGGGTATGCGCGGCCGCGCCGACCATGCAACCGGTCGGCCACAAGCCAAGACTCGGGCGCACGGAAATCCGGCGTCTTGAGCCGTGCCTGAAGCTGACCAAGCTCCTGTTTCGACTGGGCAACGTCCTTGGGCCGTCTGTCCACATTTGGTCCGATGAGCTGAACCCGCCCCTCAATGGAGACCTTCTCTTTCTCTGGCTCGCCCAGCCCACACCAGAGCGAATACGTCCCGTCTTCCGTCGCGCCGCAGTTCCATTCTGATGCGAGACGAGTAGAAAGCGGCGTTTTCACCGGCGGCATTATCGCGGGCCGTCCCACCGGCTTGTTCGTTACCGAGTTTAAGACTTTCCAGGTGCATTTGCCTGGGTCAGCCGCAAGCGGCCACCAGAGGTTAAGGCTGGAAAGGACATTCGTGTTCATCTCATATTCAGACCGCTCGGTCGTCGCAGCGACGGAGCCCGTGGCTGCCGCAGCGGAGATCGCTTCGATGTCGCTCAGCGGCCGTGTGAGAAGCAGCCTCCCCCAGCAACTCGGGTCCATCCAGTATTGCCCGGGGACGCTCCGCCAGATCATCTCCTGGTCACGGCCGCCGGGCCGATCGGAATCGTCCACCAGAGTGAAGAATCTCAAGCGTTTGGCCTCTGCAGGCTCGAACTTCAATGCCGCCCAGGGAATCGCCATCTCGATTCGCCATCCTTCTCCATCATGTGATGATGCAATACGCACCGACTTGATGGCAAAATCTTTGTGCTCATCTCCGCGATATGGGCAGAGGACAAGCATTGGCTGATCGTTCCCAGGGCTCAAAGGCGTTGCACAGAAGGCGTAATCATGCGGTCCCAGTGGCTTTTTTGCTTCGGGTGACACGGGTGATGTGTTGAGATACAAGCGGACGGAGTCGTTGCGACTCAAGTCGCACTGGCCGCGCGGATAGTTGCTCGGTGGGTCTGCGCAAACCACCTTGTCGTCACAGACATTCACCGCGAAATAAAGATACTCCTCATCCCAAAGCACTGCTGCGACTGCGCTAAGGTCGGCCGGCCCATGCCATTTCCTCGCCTGACAGCTAAGTTGCTCGGGGCGGGCAAGCGCAATGGGGACCGCCCCACCCCAGTCATCCAACTTACCGTCCACAGAAACTGCTCGCTGCGCCCTCGCCGCAACCGCGAGGTATGGACGGCTTTCCTTCCATTGCGCTTGGAAAGGCGCGCGGCAGATGTCGGTCCCCAGCACGATGTCATCCACCGTGAACGAGAACTTTTGCGCTTTCCTCAGCAGCTCCTTATGGGGCGAGAACATCAGCTTATTTATCTGCTTATTATGGAGCGAGATCCACACTACGCGCACCTTGCCCCTCATAATTCCCCGGAGTCGGTCGCAGGTCATGTAAAAATGGCCCGGCTTGCCGATGACGAGATGCGGATCGTCATACCGGAACCGCTTCCCCGTGTCATCGCAGAACATAATTCGGAAATGCGACACCTCGCCTTCAATGTTGTACCGAAAGGAGAGGAACGACAACTCTGACCACGGTATCGGCGGGTCAAGCGTAATCCTGAAGCCCTTGTGGAAGTAGCGTGCGGTGGATTTGTCGTCGAATTTGACATTCAGGCTGTGCTTGCCCGTGAGCGCCTCGCCGGTCACAC
The DNA here is from genome assembly GCA_030605745.1 of Pirellulales bacterium. GTDB lineage: Bacteria > Planctomycetota > Planctomycetia > Pirellulales > Thermoguttaceae > JAUWHT01. Next base: position 2,901 of record JAUWHT010000080.1, read on the forward strand.
CAAGCGTCGGCTTGCTCCAGTTATCGTACCAGGTCCATCCACCCGTCTGCCCATCCTCGAAATCCCACTCTCGCACCGCATCAAACACAGGTTCGCCGCCCGCCGCCAGACGCGAACCGGACAACGAAGTGACGGCAAGAATGGGCAGAATCGACGAGACGGTTGCGATCAAGATTGCGCGAAACATGGGGTTCCTCCACGGAAAGGGGGGTTTGTTGATTCAAAATCTTGTAACCGTTCACGCAATCACTGATGGGCCTTCGGCCGTGCCAAAGTGTTACCCATGAGCGATCATCCTTAGTATCGCATAAATCCGAGACGGGGTCAAGTACCCGAATCTCGACGTTCTGGATTTCTTGATCGGCGGGCCCCGGGCTGTTCCGCTGTACCACCAGTACACTTTATTACGTGTCGCCAAGCGAGATCATCGAAAAGCCCGTGCGGATCGAAGAGCATCGCGCTGGGGCGTACTGGTGTCCGCATTGTCGAAAAATGCACTATGCGCGGCTGCCGTCGCCGGTGATGAAAGCCGGGCTGCTTGGCCCTGCTGGCCCCACATTTCTCTCGCTTTCCTCCGTGCCTCAGTGGTGTTTTACTACACCCCGTGAACGCTTACCAAAAACACTAAAATCTAAGGACTGCCCCCTCCCCCTCCAAGCGCCACGTCGAGGATCATCATGATGGTAAACCCCGTGAGTGTACCCAGCGTGGCGAAATCGCTGAAGCCGTCGCGTTGTGACTCGGGGATCAGCTCTTCGACCACAACGAAGATCATCGCCCCGGCGGCAAAAGCCAGAGCGTAGGGCAGCAGCGGCGTCATCGAAAGTACGAGCCATGCACCGAACACACCGGCTCCCGGCTCCACTATTCCGGAAGCCTGCCCGTACATGAATGCCTTGAAGCGTCCCATGCCCTCACGCCGCAGCGGCATGGCTACTGCCAGCCCTTCGGGAAAGTTCTGGATGCCGATGCCGATGGCAAGTGCAATAGCGCCGAGCGTCACGTGCCGCGCCTGGGCCGGATCGACCACGTGCGCCACCGCACCAAATGCCACGCCGACGGCCAGGCCCTCGGGTATGTTGTGCAGGGTAATCGCCGAGACCAGCAAGACGCTGCGCTGCCACGAGGTTTTGATACCCTCCGCTTCGGAAACGTCCAGCCCGATGTGGAGGTGCGGCAGGATTTTGTCGACCAGGTACAAGCAGAAGCCGCCGGCGAGGAATCCGACCGTGGCCGGCATCCAATGGCCGCCGGACATTTCGATGGCCGGGGCCAACAGCGACCAGTAGCTGGCGGCAATCATCACGCCCGCGGACAGCCCGAGCATGCCGTCCATGATCTTCTGGTTGAAACGCCTGGTGAACAACACGGTCGCTGCACCGGCGGCGGTAAGCAGCCACGCGAAAAGCGTGGCCACGAGCGCCTGCACGATTACGTGGTGTTGCTGGAAGAATCCAAGCAATCGGTCTTCCATGATATTATTCTTCCGGCGTGTTTAAGTTCGTTTAGCCCCGGCGTCCACGCCGGGGAATTGCGCCGCGTGGACGCGGCGGCTAAACGCTTAGGTCGTTAAGTCGTTGAACTTGCTGCCCGTCGGCTTTTACGGAAGGCCGATTTGGCGTTGGATTCTCCTTATTGTCTCGGCCGATGATTTCAATGCCGCCTGCTCGGCCCCGGTCAGCTTGGGACATATTATCCGATCGACGCCGCCGGAGTTGAGAACCGCTGGAAGGCTCAAGCAGACATCGCTGATCCCGTACTGCCCGCCCGTCAGCGTGGAGACCGTAAGCGCGCTGTTTTCGTCCCTGATAATCGAGGTGGTGATTTTGACCAGTGCCAGCCCTACCGCGAAGTTGGTTGCACCCTTTGCGTCAATAACGTGGTAGGCCGACTCGCGGACCTCGGCGGCGATCTGCTGGCGATTGATATCCGAGCATTTCCGAGGGCAGACACGACAATAGTCTTCCATCTTCATGCCGGCAAGG
>JAUWHT010000223.1 GCA_030605745.1 Pirellulales bacterium
ACGTATCGCTCGACCTGGAGGGCTTTCGCAGCGGCAGCCTCGACGCGATGTTGCCGGGAACCCAAATGAAATGGGGTCAGAGCGCACTTAGTCATTAGCGTTCCTGATTCCTGCGGCTTTCCAGCCTAGCTAATGACTAAGTGCGCTCTGACCCCAAATTCATATCAACATAATCAGCAGGATCAGCACCACCACGGCCCCGGCGGCCAGGGCGGCCCAAACCCAGATGGGGGTCCCCTTCCGGCGCGTCCGGTACGATTCGATCTGCTCCTCGGTCAGCGCCGCGTGCGTGCGAACGCGGGCAACGGCGGGCGATTCGCCGAGTTCGATGACAAACTCAGATGCGGGGGTGTCCTCCAGCGGCCGGGCCACCGGCAGTTCTCTCTTGCGGCCGAGCTTGGAATCGGACTCCCTCCCGCGGAAACCCGATCCGGGACCGGACCCTTTGACCGTGGGCCGATCCAAATTGGACGCCGTATCTCGGGCCGACGCGCCCTGACCGGGCGGCAGCGGCATGTCCTCGCGGCGGCTTGGTCCTCTCGGGCCCGGCCCGAGCGGCCTGACACGCTTCGACTCTCCTTGCGGTGCAGGTGGGCCTTTGCGCCTGGCTTCCGCGTCGCCGGCGGCCGCAGTGACCAGCCGGACGGCCGAAGACCCGCTGCCGATGCTCGAGTCGGACGCATGTCCGTGCGCCACCAACCAATTGGCTAATGCTCGGGCTACCTCCAGGGCCGTTTGGTATCGCTTCTCGCACCTTTTGGCCATCATCCGCATACAAATCTCGACGAGGTCTTCAGGCGCATCGGGGCGGTCGTCGTAGATGCTTGGCGGCGGGTGCTTCTGGTGCATCATCAGCCGCTGCGGCAGCGTTCCCTCGGAAAACGGCGGATGCCCTGTCAGCAAGTAATACAACGAGCAACCCAGGCTGTAGATGTCGGCCCGGGCGTCCACTGTGTGGCTGTTCAGGGCCTGTTCGGGCGCCAGGTAGTCGGCGGTTCCCAGCACGTTCTCGTCGTAGGTGACCGTTAGCGAGGCCCGCTCCTCGTCGGTGAACCGTGCCAGGCCCAGATCGAGCACCTTGACCACGTTTTCCCGATCGACCAGGAGGTTGGCCGGTTTGACGTCGCGGTGGATCAGCCCGGCAACGTGGGCATGGGACAGTCCTTCGGCTGCCTGGCGGATGTATTCGGCGGCATCGGCGTAGTCCAGCGGGCCATCTTCTTTGACCGTCACCTGCAAGTCGCGGCCCTCGACGTACTCCATCACCAGGTAGTGGATATCCCCGTCGTTGTCCACGTCGTACGCCCGAACGATGTTGCGGTGGTCCAGGGCGGCGGCAGCCTGGGCCTCGCGATGGAATCGGGCAAGATAGGAGGAGTCTTCGACGCGGTTTCTGGGCAGGACCTTGATCGCCACCAGGCGCTGCATCAGGACATGCTCGGCCAGGTACACGCTGCTCATTCCCCCCGTGCCCAGGTGATCCAGCAGCTTGTACTTGCCGAGGAAGAAGCCCCTGTGCCGGCCTTCGAGTATTTTGTCGCACTGCCACCGGGTAAGCAGTCCGGCGTCGACCAGTTTATCGGCCAGCAAGTTGGTATCGGCAATCGGCTTCCCGGCGGCCTGCCGCTTCAAGTCGAGCAATACCCCGTCCAGTTGGTCCTTTTCGACCAACCCGCAGCGTCGCACCAGGTCGAGAAACGTGTCAACTTTCGGTTTGGCCATGCCTACGCCTACGCCGGTTGTTGTGGCGATACGGCATCCTCCCTACTGTTATTTTAACCCGGACACCCGGCTGATACCAGCGGATGTTTTTGCCGTAAGGCGGTTTCACGTCAGGGTTGTGCTACTTGTCTTCTTTCGGAAGCTGTTCCACCATCGACGCGGCGATTTTTCGCACCTTCTCGTCGGGGCTGTCCTTGGCTGCGGCGGCCAGCAGGCGGCGGAGCATCTTCTTGTCCGGTTGCTCCATCAGCTTCCGGTAGACGTCCCTGTTGTTCTTTTCGCAGAGCAGGGGAATCAGCCTCTTGACCACCTCTTCTCCCGTGTAGTTCCCCAAGGCCCTGGCAGCCCTGCGCCGCGTGTTGTGGTCCTCGGATTTCAACAGCGGCGTGAGGGCCTTGAGGACTTTCTCGTCGGCGGGTTTTCCCCGGTTACGGGAATCGGCCAGCAAACTGAGCGCCTGGATTCTGGTATTTGGGTCTTCGCTTTGCGCCTGTTTCAGCAGGAAGTCGACGGCCGGCGGGTACCCGAAGCCGTACATCAGTGGAAAGGACACATGGAACTTCAACCGTTCGTTGCCTCCCTGGAAGATAGAAATCAGCAGGCGTTTGATCTCCGGCTTGCGCGAGTTTTCCCGGCAGTTGGTCACGGAACTGATCGCCTGGACGACAATCTGCTGCTGATCGGACTTTAGAGCGTCGAGCAACAGCGCGGGACAATTCATTAAATTGCCGCCGACCGACCCAACCGACCGGATAACCAGCACGGCCACCCGCACGTCGTTGTGC
>JAUWHT010000388.1 GCA_030605745.1 Pirellulales bacterium
GCCCAAAATTGATGCCTCCAGGCATACCTTCCCCATGCACGCCACTATGGACGCGTTGCACTTTTGACAGCACAAAGGACTCACGTCGCCGGGCTGTTTTGCTCTTTGATCGTAAGAGCAACGGCGGTCCGGACGCTACGGACCTACCACGGCGTACTACCTGTGCCGTCCACTTCGCCTTCGGTTGACCGATTTCCTACGGTCTGCGAAGTCAGGCCGACCGTCACGCCAGTCACGGTGTAAGTGCCATTGACCACGGCTTCGACAGCGTGGGAGACTCGCATAAACCGCATTCAATTTCACCACGGAGGCACTGAGGACACGGAGAGAAGTTCTTATTGAATAGTAATCTCCGTGCCTCCGTGGTAAGAAATGCGCCCCCCTTCCGCCGAAACCAGGTCGGCCCTCCGGCACCGGTCTTATTGCGGCCGGTATGACGGAGTTACGCCTTCTTCAGCCACGTTGCCGGCCATAGGGGCCCGATTGGACTTCGGGTTGCCGCCAGAACACCGGCCACAATACCATTTTCATCACCAAATTTCAAGAATACTTTTTGGCCACCCGCCGGTGGGAGTAGGTAGTGGTTAGTGGCCAGTGGCCAGTGGTCAGTAGGTGGTGGTCAGTTTCCGGACAGTCCTGCGGCAAGTCTTAACCGGCGGTACGATACGCTGATTCAGACCATCCGAGAGATCGTCGGCAATCGCCGCCAAGTCGGTCGAGGCGGTCATGTTCCCCAAGCAGTAGGGCCGATAACGCGGCAGCGGATTCACCGTGTGGTCTCAATATCGCTATGGCGCCTGATGGCGGCGTAAGGCCCGGCCGGCGTGGCGGACGGTCGCAGGGCCTGTCCGGCCAGTGTTTCCAGTTCGTAAGCGCCGGCCAGTTGGTCGAACTCATCGAGCAATTGCAGCCCCACGGGGATGCCGTCGCGCAGGCGGCGCTGGTGCTCGATGAGTTCCGGCTCACCGGGGTAAAGAACTCGGCCGTCCGGCTCGGATGGCGGCAGGGCCACCCAGCGCTCGATCAACTCCGTCACTCGGGCGTGAAACCGCGGCAATGGAACGAATCGGCCGATGTTGATTGCGCCGACCATGCCGCCCAGTTCGCGCGGCTGTGTCAGGTCGCCGTACATCTTGGGAATGTCGGGGCCGAACGGAGCATCGCTGAGCATCGCGCAGAGCACATCGATCATCAGTCCCAAACCCGAACCCTTGTAACTGCCGAATGGGTACAGCGCGGCAACGCGATCGGCCTTGGTGGTATCGTTGCCCTCGGCATCCACCGCCCATCCGTGCTCGATGGGCACGCCCTCCATGGCGGCGTTGGCTACAGTATTCCAGGGCACCTTACTGGTGGCCATGTCCAGGCACAATGCCCCTGTTGGTCGATCGCCCGCCCCATGCTTTGCACAAGGTGCGGTGATACAGATGGGGTTGGTACCGCAGAAGGGTCGTTTGGCACCGTGGGGCAGAACCATCGGATCGGCGTGTGTGAAGACCAGCCCGATCATGCCGGCCTCGGCGATTTGCAGTCCGTAGAAGGCCAGTGCTCCGCAGTGGCTGGAATGGGACACGGCCACCCAGCCCGCGCCGGACCGGCCTGCCAAGTCAATCGCCGCGTGCGTGGCCTGATTCATCACGAGTTGGCCGAGTCCGTGGTCTCCGTCCACGTGGGCGGCGGCCGGACCGAGTACCTCGGTCCTGATTTTCGGCCGGGGGTTGATGCTGCCGTGCCGGATGCGTCGAAGGTAGTGCGGCAAGCGGGCCGCACCGTGCGAATCAATACCACGAAGATTAGCCTCAACTAGTGATTGTGCAACGAGCTGCGCATCGTGCTGGGCCAATCCGGCCGCCACCAGCAGGCGGGTGCAGAACGCATCTAGCACCTTGTGATCAATGACAAGAGAATCGTAGCGGACCTGTGGCATTTGAGAAAACTCCGGTTTGGCGACGTTGGACTTGCTGCACGCCAAAAACTAAATATAATATACAGCAATGGCGATTGCAAGGCCGCCGTTCCCTGAGAGCCAAGAAGGAGTCAGTACATGAAACTGCACGGCAAAGTGGCCATTATCACTGGCGGTTCCAAGGGAATCGGGCTGGGTTGCGCTCGGACATTCGCCCGGCACGGCGGTACGGTCGTCCTGGCCGCACGCGGTCGGGAGGTGGGCGAGGCGGTCCAACAGGAGCTAGTCGACGCTGGCCACACCGCGTTGTTCGTGCCGACTGACGTGACCAGCCAATCCGACGTGCAATCGCTGATAGACACGGCGGTCGAACGTTTCGGTCGGCTCGATTGCATGGTCAACAACGCCGGCTGGCATCCACCCGCAATGACGATCGACCAAACGAGCGTCGAGGATTACGAGCAACTGCTTCGCCTGAACCTTACCAGCACGTTCATGGGCTGCAAGTTTGCCGTTCCCCATTTGCGCAAGACGCGCGGCAGCATCATCAACATGTCGAGCGAGGTCGCGATAATCGGACAGGCCGCGGCGCCAGGCTATGTGACGACGAAAGCCGGTCAGATCGGGCTGACACGCGCCTTGGCACTCGACCTGGCCCCGGAAGGGATACGCGTCAACGCGGTGTGTCCCGCCGGCGTCATGACGCCCTTAATGCAGGACTGGGCCGATTCGCAGTACGATCCCACCGCAGCGCTGGAGACGGTTGACAGTTGGCACCCGATCGGACGCATGGCGACAATTGATGAGATCGGCGAAGTCTGCGCGTTCCTGGCGTCCGATGAAGCAGCGTTTATCACCGGCCAAGCCATCTGCCCCGATGGTGGAGCGGCGCTTGGCTACCGAAGATGGGTGGCAAACCAATGACGCAGGTAATCGACGCACACCAGCACTTCTGGCAAATGGGCCGGTATGATTACTCATGGATGAACACCCCGGAGCTAGCACCGCTTCGGAGGGACTTCCTCCCACAGGATCTAGAACCGCTGACCCGGCGGGTTGGCGTCGATCACACGATCTTTGTCCAGACCGTACACAACCTCGATGAAAACCGCTGGGTTCTCGCATTGACCGACCGGTACGAGTTCATCGTCGGCGTCGTCGGGTGGGTCGATCTGACCAGCGAAGCCGTGGAAGACCAGCTTGCCGAGTTTGAGGGCCATCCGAAGTTCGTGGGGATTCGTCACCAGACGCACGACGAGCAGGACGATGATTGGATTGTGCGCGGTGACGTACTTTGTGGGCTGACGACGCTCGAGAGGCACGGTGTGCCGTTCGAGTTGCTGTTTTTCACACGGCATCTCAAACACGTGGCAACGCTCGCCCGGCGGCTGCCGGAGTTGAAGATGGTCATCGATCACCTTGCCAAGCCGCGGATCAGAGAGCAACGAACAGACGATTGGCTGGACGACATCAAGGAGGCGGCCAGGTATCCGAACGTGTATTGCAAGCTGTCGGGCATGATCACTGAGGCCGATTGGAAGAACTGGAAGCCGGCCGATTTGGAGCCTTACGTGCAGACTGTGCTGGAGCAGTTCGGAGCGGACCGGCTTATGTTCGGCTCCGACTGGCCGGTCTGCACGCTGGCCGGCTCGTACGAGGAGGTCTACCATGCCCTGCTTGAATCGCTGGGGCCAATTAGCGAAAGCGAACGGATGAAGATCTTCGGCGACACAGCACGGCGGTTCTACAACCTCCAGCTTTAGGACCCTTTGTGAACGTCCCTTGGGAAATGGGGGAAACATGCTTGGAGATATGCCAAGGAATTCTTGCACATGACAGAACCGAAACTCACAACATCACTTACCGATGCCGGCCTGGAGATCGGGTGGTTCGACTGGACGGTGATTGTTCTTTACGTGGTGGGGATCGTCGGTCTCGGTTGCTGGGCCGGCTGGCGGAGGAAATCGACCGAGGGAAGCGGCTACTTCCTGGCCGATAAACAACTTACCTGGCCAATCATCGGGCTGGCGCTTTTCTCTACCAATATCTCCACGATCCATCTGGTCAGCCTCGCGCAGTCGGGGTACGACACCGGGCTGGCGATGGGGAACTTTGAATGGATGGCGGCTTTTACGCTGATTGCCTTGTCACTATTCTTTGCCCCTTTATATATTCGCTCGAAGGTTGCCACGCTACCCGACTTCCTTGAGAAACGTTACTGCCGCCCTTGCCGCGATTGGTTCGCCGTGATTTCGATCTTCTCGGCGATCTTCATTCATCTCGGGTTTTCGTTGTACACCGGGGCGGTGGTTCTGGAAGGATTCTTGATCAACCACTTGGTTGAGGACCCGGAAAGGTATCGTATGGTGACGATCATCGTTATTGCCGGCATAACCGGGTTGTACACGATCATTGGCGGTCTGATGGCCGTGGTGCTCACCGAGTCGGTGCAGACGATCGTGCTGTTGATCGGCTCGATTTGCATTACGATTATCGGTTACAACGCAGCCGGTGGCTGGGAAGGGCTTCAAACGACGATTGGTGAGCTGGCCGCCAAGACGCCTGAAATGGCCGACAAGTACGGCCAACACCTCTCGGTGCTGCGGCCGCATGGCGACGCTTCCGACCTGCCGTGGTACTCCGTCTTGCTCGGTTATCCGGTGCTCGGGCTTTGGTATTGGTGTGCCGACCAAACGATCGTCCAGCGGATTTTGGGGGCCAAAGATGAAAACCATGCCCGCCTGGGGCCGTTGTTTGCCGGCTTTATCAAAATCTTGCCGGTATTCATCTTTGTGCTGCCAGGCGTGATTTGCCTGGCGCTCATTCAGCAAGGCAAACTCGATCCCTTACCCCTCACAGCAGAGGGAAATTCCAACTCGGAACACACCCTGGCACGGTTGATCACCGGCTTGTTACCGGCGGGACTGAAAGGCATCATGGCCGCCGCCCTTCTGGCCGCGCTGATGAGCACCGTCTCGGGGGCCCTCAACTCGATCGCGACCCTGTTCAGCTACGACATCTTCAAACGCTGGCGCCCGCAAACGTCCGACCGATCGCTGGTGACAATCGGGCGAATCGTCACGTTCTGCGCGATGCTTGCGGCGATCCTTTGGTCGCCCCACGTGGGGAAATTCGGCAGCATCTTCGAGGGCCTCAACAAGGTGATCGGCTACGTGGCCCCGCCGGTGACCGCCGTGTTTGTTTGGGGGGTGTTCGTGCGGCGAGTTACTCCCACCGCGGCCTTGATCACAGCGTGGTTCGGCACAATCCTGGGCCTGGTGATTTTCTACTTCGATTGGTTCAAACATCTGGCCAGATGGGAGGAGACGTTCGGGTTTCACATCCCGTTCCTGATGATTCCGGTCTATTTGTTCATCGCCTGTACGGTAGTGCTGCTATTGGCTTCGTATTCACGGAAGGCCGCCAGAATCACCGCGACTATCGGAACTGTCTTCGCCGTCGCAGCGTCCGCAGCGGTCAAGCTGGGCGCTCTTAGTGTGCTTCAGGATTCCTCCGGCACGTATCGCCCGCTGACAGCGTACATCCTGATACCGGGCGTGCTCATCGCGTTGACTTCGGTGATTCTCTTGGTCGTTTCGTGTCTGACGCCGATACAACCCCCGCCGGAAAACGGCGACAAGTTAGTTTGGAAAACACCACTGGAACCGCTCAAAAGCAAATTGAGGCCCGGCTTCGTCAACTACCGCATGCTGGCGGCAGTGCTGTTTGTTACAATGCTGCTACTGTACTGGGCGTTCAGTTAGGAATTATGCCGCTTCGGCTATTATAAGCTACAGTAGAGTAAGTTCCGGTAAGTGCCGTATGCGACAGAATGTATCTTTGCTTGTAGCCGGCGAACAGTTGGAGCACACCATGTCCCAGAAAATCCAAGGCATTTTCACGCCGCACATGGTGCCCCTCGATGAGAGTGGGTGGATCAACGAGGCGGAACTGCGGCGATATATTGACTGGCTGATAGATCGTGGCGTACACGGTTTATATCCAAACGGTTCCACCGGCGAGTTTGTCCGATTCACTGCCGAGGAGCGGCGGCGGATTGTCAAAATCGTCTGCCAGCAGGCTGCCGGTCGGGTGCCCGTGCTGGCCGGGGCGGCCGAGGCCAACGCCAAGGAAACGCTCGCCGCCTGCGAGACCTATGCCGAATACGGCGCACGAGCGGTGGCAATCGTCTCGCCGTTCTATTACAAGCTTAGCCCCGAGTCGGTCTATGCCTACTTCCGCGAGATCGCTCTGCACAGCTCCATCGACGTAACGCTGTACAACATTCCGATGTTCGCCTCGCCCATCGACGTGCCTACAGTCAAACGCTTAGCGGAGTTCGAGCGGATCGTCGGCATCAAGGATTCGTCGGGCGACCTGGCGTTCATGATGCGGATGATCTCGGCGGTGCGGCCGATCCGGCCGGACTTCTCGTTTCTAACCGGCTGGGAGGCGGTGCTCGTGCCGATGCTGATCGTCGGCGCAGACGGCGGAACCAACGCAACAAGCGGTGTGGTGCCCGAGCTGACCCGCACACTGTTCGATCTGACGCAATCCGGTAAACTCGATGAGGCGATGAAGCTCCAGTACCGCCTGCTAGAACTGTTCGACACCATGTTATATTCTGCCGATTTTCCCGAGGGTTTTCGTGCGGCTGTGGAGCTTCGCGGCTTCCGCTTAGGCCGCAGTCGTCAACCGCAAAGCGACGCACAGCGGATCGACTCTGCTGCATTGCAGAGTGTGCTGCGGTGTATTCTCTCGGATTTCGGTTACGTAGAGGCCCCACCGGAAGGCTGCCCGGCGCGCACCGGCAACATCGACAAGGACCGCATCAGCCACATCGCGGCAAGTGTAATCCAAAAACTGCGTGAGCGGGGTGCCATTTAAACGACGCATTGGGTTTGTTGGAAACGATTGGCCTGGCCCCGACACTAGCGGCATTGGACACCATCCGGCAGGAAGCCGCCGAAACCAGCGACATAGACCTTTTGGTGGAATTTGACCGTCGCATCAGCCTGTTTCATTTGGTGGGCACGGCACAGTATCTGGAAGAGTTACTCGGCGTTGGCGAGGACAAAGTCGATCTGGTGATACGTTTGGCATTCACCCTATATCATACGCGACGTTCACCACTTAGCAAAGGCACTTTTGGTTGACCCGGGGGGCGGGCAGTACTATGTTGGGGAAGAGAATCCCCCGTGTCAAACAATATGAAGCAGGCCAACCATCATCCGCTGGCATGGATCGACTGCGAGTTGGCCGTGCTGGAAGAGCAGGGCCTTCGTCGCCGGTTGCTTGCCCGCGAAGGGCCCCAGGCGGCCCGGTTGGTGATTGATGGGCGCGAGTTGGTTCATTTCGGCTCGAACGATTATCTGGGCCTGGCGGCCGATCGGCGGCTGGCCGACGCAGTGATCGAAGTGACCCGGCGGGAGGGCTGGGGGAGCGGGGCCAGCCCGTTGCTCTCCGGATTTGCCCGGGACCATCAGCGGCTTCAGCAGCGGCTGGCCGAGTTCGAGGGGACTGAGGCGGCCTTGCTCTTCTCGTCCGGATTCGCCGCCAACGCCGGAACGATCGCCGCGCTGGTCGGGCCCGGCGACGTGGTCTTCACCGATCGGACAAATCACGCCAGCCTGTTGGACGGCTGCCGGCTATCCCGGGCCGATGTTCGGGTCTATCCGCACTGCGACTCGCAACGGCTGGACCGACTGTTGGCCAAGTCGGGCAAGTACCGCCGCCGGCTGATCACCACCGACGGGGTGTTCAGCATGGACGGCGACCTGGCCCCGCTGCCTGAGTTGGTGGAGTTGGCCGAGCGGCACGACGCAATGCTCATGGTCGACGAGGCCCACGCCACGGGTGTGTTCGGCCGCCGGGGCCGGGGCGTGGCCGAGCATCTTGGAGTAGAAGATCGCGTCGACATTCGCGTCGGTACGCTAAGTAAGGCGCTCGGTTGCATCGGCGGGTTCGTGGCCGGCAGCCAGCCGCTTATCGACTGGCTGCTCAGTCATTCCCGGCCTTATGTGTTCTCAACGGCCGGCCCGGCTGCTGCTGCCGCGGCTGCCGTTGTGGCGTTGGACATCGTTCGCGACGAGCCACAGCGCCGCGAAGGGCTGCTCGCCCGGGCCGGCCAACTTTGCGACGCGCTCAGCGAGCAAGGCTGGAACACCGCCAATTCCGCCAGCCAGATTATCCCGGTAATAGTAGGCGAGCCGCAACGTGCGACCGAGTTGTCCGCCGGCCTGCGCGACCGCGGCCTATTCGTCCCAGCCATCCGCCCGCCGACCGTCCCAGAAGGCGAAGCCCGCCTGCGGATCAGCCTGACCGGCGGGCACACCGACGAAATGACCGCCGCGCTTCTGACGGCGTTGCGGGAATTGAGGTAGTACTTTTTCCCATGTACGTTCACCTGCAAGTAGCGTTTTCCCCAGGTTTTATGAATTGTTGGTGTTTATGGACGTATGCTTCACCCGTCCATAAATCCCCATCGACCGCCCTGTGCGGTCGCAAATTACTGCCTAATGCCAACTTGCGGCGACTGACTCTCGGCAATCCATCTTCGTAGAAACGCTTGTCAAGACGAGTTTTCTACTGTCGAGCGACGCGGTAACTCGTGGCGTGACAATGCTTTACAGACGCTCGAATTGTTGGACGTTTTGGCCACGTAACGCCGGCACGCCGGGGCTGAGTTTTGGCAAAAATCCCCGCCCCTCGCCCCGCCGCCAAAACTCCCGCGGCCACGCGCTTCAGCCAAGATGAACCAGACATCCTTTGCATCTTGGCGCCTTCGTGCGAGGCATGAAACGAAACGAGTTTTCAAAGAGCAAAAAGCGATGGCACATCGCTTCAACGTGAACGTGAATGAATGTACCATCCCAGCCGGCCGATTTCAAGGTCAAGAATTGGCCACGTGGCTACCTTGCACGTTTGCGGCATCTTCGCCACACAAGAAGGAACACCGCACCGGCCAGCAACAGAATCAGCGTCGACGGCTCGGGGCTCGCGGTGAGCGTTCCGGAGACTAGCGAGATGGCAGGGGGGGAGAAAGATGTGTCGCCTAACGAGTTGCTGAGAGCCAATTGCCACATCCCTTTGCTGGTCAGCGTTGACGTGTCGATGTAAAGAACGGCCAACAATGTCTCGCCGGCGGGAATAGTTCTCGGGCTACTAAAGTCAGCCGCGCCGCCTGTAGCTTCCGTGCCCGTGGCATCGGATTTTAGTGCAGTGTGAAACTGTGGACCCACGAAGAGGGCCCCAGACACGTCCAGCATGCCGGTGGCACCAGTGGGCACAACTCCCACCAAATCCTCATGCAGACTGTCGATGAAAAACAACGGCTGGGGCGACTCACCGACAATCGACACCCGAAGGTCCACCGCAGAAACTTGCTCCGTGCCGTCACCGCTGACCATAATCGGAATGTCAATCCAAGGTACGGTCCAATAAAAGGTCTCGCTTCCGGCAGTGACGGTCGCCGCCAACACCGGCGAGACCGCAAATAGCAAAACCGTCAAACCACCAATGATCGTCGTCTTCATGTTACTCTCCTTTGGTTAGGTCATCTATGGCCAAAACGTGGCCAACAGTACGTCCACGGCCTTTTCGGCCGAGTCATTTTTGTCCTTCTTAAACCGCTGGCTCCCCGCACTGATCTGGTCGAGATCATAGAGCCAAGCGATCTTGCCCAACGATATTGTCGAGCCGTCCGTATCTCCCCCGATCGGCTCCTCCAGGACGGCGTCATGCGCGAGCGCCTTGTCGACTGCTCCCGCGGTTTTCTGATAACCAAGCATCATCACAGTCGCAGTGGAGGCGTGATCGAGAGGCGCTACGATCCGAGATTGCCGACCCTGGCTGCGGTTGTTCGACTTGGCGACCGTGTTCCTGGCGTCGAAGACGTTGCTTTCGGTCGAGCCTGGGATGGTGGTAGCCACTACACCGCTTCCCAGCGGCGGTGCCGGCACCGTGATCAAATTCAGGCCGGGCGTTTGGCCGATCTCCAGATGGGTTTGGTACATGTCCGCATAAGCGACGGCTCCGTCGCGATCGATGTCCAGCAGATCACAGATCGGAGCGGCCCGCGGTATTTCCTGATGAATTGTGTACATGTCGGCATAGGCGGCCACGCGGTCGCCGTCCGCGTCGCCGATGGCGTTGCCGAAGTAAAACACGTCGTCCACGGCCAGCCCAGTGTTCGCGGTGGCCAGCACCGTCACTTGCAGCCAGTTCCTGGTCGGGATGGTGTTGTCGCCCCAAATGAGTGTCACCCGGTCGGAAGTGCCCACCCCCTCACTCGGCCGCACGTCGATGGTCGGATCCGGGGCATCGGTCCAATCGTCCGGGGTGTCGTCGTTGCCGTATTTGAAGACGAAGTCGTCGTTGACGTTCAGGTTATCGGCGTCGGCCAGGGCGGCGATGTCCACCATAATGCCGTTGATACCCCGGCTGTAAGTGGTGTAGTTCTGGAACGTCGCGGTGCCGCCAGGCAACAAGGCGGTTTTACCATGGGCGGGATCGACGCAGTCGTCCGGATCCGGCGCGATGGCACCGTCGTCATCACCATTTGCCGCCGGGTCGTTGCCGTCAAATGATGAGTTGTTGTAGAAGATGTACCGGTCGATTACTTCCGGTGCCGCCGCGACAGAAAACGTCCATGTGGGCCCCTCTGTTGTGGCCTGTCCGTCGGTGGAAATGATTTTCCAGAAGTAAGTCTCGCCCGGATCCAGGTCATCGCAGGCGTAAGAAGGGTTGGTGAGATCCATGGCAACCGGGCGCATCAGGCCGGTCTGCGTATCGGCTGTGCCCAGGAGAACCGTGTAAGTCAGGTCGTGCCCATCGGGGTCTGAATCGGTCCATGACAGATTGGCACTTGCCCCCTCTATCACTGTTCCAGGTGGAATTCCCGGATCGGATGCATCGAACGGTGCTTGGTTATCAATAAAACCCATGCCGAGTTGACCAGAACCCAATGCAGTGATAGTGGTCGTTGTTTCAAAAGATGTGGGTATGGAATAAAGTGTGTCTCCCGGGCCAAGTGCAATTCTCCCACCGTTGACACCCACATACTTATCCCACACCTTCTCATAATTACTGCCGCCAAGATCGCGATAAGCATAAATACGATGCGTGTCGTTAGCTGATCCGTTCTCATAATTAACAGAAAACGTTATTATATCATTTGCTGCTGCACAGATTGCACCAATATTGTCACCACCAATAGCATCCAACTGGAAGAGAATCTCCCATCTGGCAATACCCGTATCCGGATCCAATGCCGCAACAGCATAATCCGTATAGTTAGGTTTCATATAGGATACGTAAATCGTTCCGTCACGGCCAATAGTCGGCGCCTGGTTCCAATGGGCCATAAAACCTGGATACTTGTTCACAGGAGGCCACTTCTGCGTAAGAGTGCTATCTGGATTCAACGCATAAAGTGTCGTGAAACTTCCCACGTAGATGGTTCCGTCTGATCCGATGGACGGGACCCCAATTCTCGCCATCATAATACTTTCATCCGGAAATACTTCGTTATGGAGTATGGTGCCATTTGCAGTATCGAGTACGGCTAAATGTGGTGTCTTGTAGTCGTGGTACGGCACATAGACCTTTCCGCGGATATTGTCAATTGCAACACAACGAGTGTCGTACCCATTTGGATATGGGAGAGACGAGTTAATTGGCAACGTTTTCTGCCAAATCAGCGAGCCTGTTCGAGTTAGGCAATATACTGTCTTTGGACTCGCTGTGAAGATTCTTTCATTGCCGTTGATTTCATCAATCTTCAACCAATCGAGTTGATGATGGTTTGGATTAGAGTCCGGCACTACGAATATCTGCGAAGCACTACCTGTTCGTGGATTGATCTTGTAAATGCGCCCATCCGTGGTTGGGACATATACATACCCTTTTTTGTCCTGCACCGTGCTTCCGATGCCTTCGTTGACCGACCCAAATGAGATCTCTCGGACTTTGGTTCCTTGCTCGTCTATTATCCAAAGACTTGACTCTCTACCGCTGTCTCCGTTCGCGCTGTACGACGCGTGCAAATCACCTCCAGCCGCTACGGTTACAGAGTCAAATTTGCCCCAACCGGGTTCGGAAACTTCCCACCTCACCCGCGTGGACGTGGGCGCGCCGTAGGGTGAGCGCGACGTATTCTCCGCGTCAGCAAGGGTCTGGCTCCAGCTTGGATCCGGCTGAATATTGTAGACAACTAGAACGACAGTGCCCCACGTAACACTGTCATGCGTATTACTGTCGGTCTGAAAATTCGGCAGAGAATGCCACTCATCATCATGGTCTACCCACCCCAGGTTGATGAGAAATTCGCCCCCATTGTCGGTACGATAGCCCTCCAGCACAACGGCATGACCGAGGGGCTTTCCATCCCAATCTCGTGTTCCATATACGCCAATAGGCACCGGTAGGCCGGACTTAAGATTGTCAATTACAGCGGCCTGTGTTGATGCATCCCAACTATCACTAGTATCTGCAGAGCCAAAGCCAAGTTCCTCAAACGTCTTGTCACTGAACCAAGCCCCTGACCCGGAGCTTGAGTATTCCATGTCAACCTTGATTCCAGCGGCAAAACTCAGCAGCGCCTGATCCGCCTCGGTTAGAGGATACGAGATCTCATCAAGGAGCGAGTTAAGCGTCGAAAAGGATGGGAAATCGTACGTCGCATAGTCGTCGTCGATATTGACTCCAAGATGGGTCGTGTATGAGTCGACTGAATCAGAGAAGGAGATGGTTTCCGGGAAATCCCAACACTCTAGGGTTTGGGCAATAGCCGTCGCCACGCACCCGACGGCGCTGCGACTGCCCGTAGTCGGATCCAATGGAACGAATTCGTTGTAAGGACTACCTTGATGCCATGTCTCAAAATCCAACCACCCATCATTCCCCGGCGGCCATGATGTCAGAAGTAACCGCGGCTCTAGTTGCTCGCAGATCAACCGGCGGTGATGAATCCCCTGTCGGGTGTTGTTGCGACGGAATGTGTCGAAACGGCCGTGGGATCGTTTGATCGCTTTGAAAAAACCTCGACGCATGATTACGTTCCTCCCCGAGCAAAAGATATTTGTAACCGTTCACACAACCACTGACGGGCTTTCGACCGTGCCGAAGTTCCACCCGTGAGCGATTGTTCTCATTATCGTGTCCTGTAAATACGCTAAATGCCCCTTTGGGTTTCTGGGGAGCAGGGCAAACTTGTCCACTCCCCGGGAGCAGGTCCGTGTGGTGGTCCACGTGAGCGGCTCAGCTTCCGATATCGTGTCGTTGTCTCCATGCTTGCCTCCTTGAGGAAAGGTGTACTGCCCGGCCAAGCGTCCAGGTCGAGTCAACCGCCGCCGCCTCCACAAAAAAGGGAAAAGGAAAGGAACTGACTGTCTGCCACCGGAAACTCACTATGACATACTTTGAGCGTGGGGCTGAGAATTGTCTACGGGAGGCGCGTGTGAGGTCCGTGGGAGCCTGGCGGGGGGTATGGGTCAGCCGTGATCACCGACCCATTCCCACAGCACGCCCTGGCCGGTGCCGTCGCTAGAGAAATGGAGCATCGGCGGCCGCTGATGGTGGTTGAGTGCCCTGATCGTCTCGCGGAGCCGGCCGGCTGGATCCTGGTCACCTTGCGGCGGCAAGGGATCGTACACCCGAGGCGGCCAGCCTTCTTCCTCAAAGGCCGCCAAGATGGCAATCTGGTTTGGTGCGGGAACGCGAAAACGTTTGACTACCTGCCCATCAACAGACAGTTCGCGCCGCAGCATGTCCCATCGGGGAACCGGTTGTGGTGACGCGGCGGACGAATCGCTGCGCACACCCGAACCATTCCTTGGCCGGTCTGCCGCATTGCACCGCATGTTCATAGATTCCCCCCGATACTCAAACAGGAACCAAGCGAACGTTCCACCTCGTTTGCCACAAAAAAAGGAGCGCCGAAACCAAGGCTGCCTTCGACGCCCCGACCAAGGGGCAGAACAGAACAGCACAAGGCCCGACGCTCCCTTCCGGGAGCGTGGTCCAAGCACTGCTTCTATTCTTCAAGAGCCGTAAGGCTCAGGTTGGTCGTTTGTCGAAGAGCAGTAACTTGACGCTCACGCGTCTACAAATTGTCGATCATGGCCCTCACTCGGCCATGATTGTCATTCCGGCAAATCCTCCTTTTGACTCGAAAACGTAGCGCGCCGGCAGAGAGCCGAGCACATCTGCAATTGTAATCAGACCCGCCCCACAGGGTCAAGTAGTAGGTTCGAGCGGAACAACCGGCGGCGGCCTGGTCCAGGTCGCCCGGCGTCTTGCCCAAGGCGGTTTTCTTCCGCAAGGCACCGATACGGTTCCGGCGATCCAACAACTTGCTACTCGTGCCGCAGGGCTTCGATCGGGTCCATTGCGGCGGCGCGCATTGCCGGGTAGAGGCCGAAGATTATCCCGATGGTTACTGAGATGCCGAAGGCCAGCGGGATCGACCAGGGGACGATTACCGGAGTGACGGTGCGGATCAACTCGGGCAGTTGTTGCATCACGTCGGGTGCGGCGGTTTCCATGCCGAAGAACATCGAGCGGCATCCCGGCCCGCACGTCAGGCCACCCAGTACGCCGGTCAGCCCGCCGACGGTCGAAAGTGCGATTGTCTCCACGAGGAACTGCCGGGTGATGTCGCCCCGCTTGGCGCCCAGGGCGCGGCGGATGCCGATCTCGCGGGTCCGCTCGGTGACCGTGGCCAGCATGATGTTCATGATGCCGATCCCACCTACCAGCAGCGAGATGGCCGCGATCAGGCCCATGAAGATGATAAACATCAGCCGGGTGGTTCGGGCCTGTTCGAGCAGCTCCAGCGGCACTGTGATCCCGACATCGTCGTTGCGATGGTGTCGCGCGAGCGTTTGCTTGACCAACTCGGCCGTCTGGAGCACGTGTTCGATCTTGTCTACCCGCAGCGTGGCCTGGCTCAACTCGACGACCTCGCCCTCGAACGATCCGCTTCGATGGGTGACCACGAAATCGCCGATGCGGCTCCACAGCGTGCTGATGGGGATGTAGACGTCACTGTCGAACTCTTGGGCGGCCAGCGAGCCGCCGATCCCGGACATGGGCATCCGCGGCTTCATCACGCCGACCACCACGTAGTAGGCCTCTTCGATGTGGATCGAACGTCCGATCGGGTCCTCCAGGGGGAACAGCCGCTGGACCACCTCGGCGGCCAACACACAGTGGTTCTGCTTGTCGTGCAGCTCAGCATCGGTGATGAAGTGCCCGCGGTCGACTTCCAGTTTTGTCACCTCGGCGTACTCGGGCGTACAGCCGACCAGCCGCCCGTCGATCATCCGTCCGGCATAGGCGAATCGCCGGCGCAGCTCCCGGATCGGCAGCGCCCGCTCGATCGTCGGTATTGTCTCGGTAAGTCGCTCGAAGTCGGCCCGGGTGATACCGTAGGGTACCAGGCCACGGATGTCCCCTGTGGCCTCACTGGGCGGCTTGATCGAGCGGACGATGATGTTGTTCGCCCCCAGGCCTTCGATCTGTTCTTGCGCCTTGCGGCTGATCCCCTCGCCGATGGCCAGCAACCAGATCACGCTGGCCGTGCCGATAAAAATCCCCAGCACTGTCAGCAGCGAGCGCAACGGATGCACCAGCAGACTCTTGACTGCCAACCGCCAGGTGCGTAGCCAGAGGAAAGTCATTGGGGATTTGGGATTTGGGATTGGGGGCGTTAAGGCCGCAAGCAGCATTCCTCTATCAACTGACCACTATCCACTATCCACTATCCACTATCCACTATCCACTATCCACTAACCACTTCCTCCTGAACCATACCGTCTTTCAGCCGGGTGATTCGTTTGGCTCGTGCGCCTATATCGGGTTCGTGCGTGACCATGATGATGGTTTTGCCCTGCCGGTTGAGATTGCCCAGCAGATTGAGGATTTCCTCGGCAGTGGCCGAGTCGAGGTTCCCGGTGGGTTCGTCGGCGAGGATGAAGACTGGGTCGTTGACGAGGCTTCGGGCGATGGCCACGCGTTGTTGTTGCCCGCCGGAGAGCTGTGTGGGTCGATGTTTCAACCGGTCGCCCAACCCGACCAGCTCGGCCAGTTCGCAACACCGCTGCCGATCGCTCGACCCGAGGCGTCCCTGGTAGTAAAGCGGGACCTCGATGTTTTCCAGCACCGTGAGTTGCGGGATCAGGTTATACGATTGGAAGATGAAGCCGATTCTCGAGGCGCGGATTTCGGACAGCCGGTTGTCGTCGAGCCGGGAGACGTCCTCGTCGCCCAGCAGGATCGTGCCCGAGGTTGGTCGGTCC
>JAUWHT010000293.1 GCA_030605745.1 Pirellulales bacterium
CCCCACGTTGATGAAGCTGGTCACGTCGCTTAAGCCAAGCCCGAAGTCCAACCGGCACAAGCACGCCGACCAGCGCCACGATCACTGGTTAGACGATAGTTCGCTTGAAACGGCAGCACGCAAGATCGCCGCGATGTCCGACGACGAGATTTTCACTGTGACGTTTCCGGAGAAGGACAAATAGGGGCGAGGGGTTAGGGGTGAGGGAAGAGTGGGCCGCCGTACCGGCGGCCGCTAAACGGGCCGACGCCAGGGCCGCACGAAGATGGCAGGTGCGGTGCCGCAAGCAGCAATTTCATCATTCGTTATTCATTATTCGTCATTACCCCCACGGTCGGTTTGAGCGACTGACTTTTCCCAGGCTACCCAGGCGTGTTTACCGTGAAAGCTTCCTGGCCGTTTTGCGGATGCAGGTGTAAGTCGGCCCATGCGACTCAAGGAACCGGCGAATTCTCGCCGATTCAGCCCCTATACTGTGCCCTTGATACGCTGGCGGGAAACGCACAATGTCACCAAGCTGTAGGCCGCTTCACAGAGTTCCGGGCCTGCTGAAGGTCGTATTTCTGGGTGTACTGGCCACAACCATCGTGACAGGTGCGTGGGCCACCTCTTCCGACGACAGACTCATCGACCTGCCCGATACGACTGCCGAAGCTCCGCCGACTGCCGACTACCCGTCGACCGACTACCCGTCGATCGAAGACTATCGGTTCACCGCCAGAGAGCAGTCGACCGACAAGCCTCAGCCGACTAAGGAATCCGCGACGACCGAGGAGTCCGCCTCCAGCGATGAGCCGCCACCGAGCGAGAAGTCGGAAGCAGGCAAGAAGCCGGCGCCGGTGGGCGAGCCTCTGGCGCCGGGGATGATCCGGCTGTTGCAGAAGGAGATTGCGGCAGGCCTGAAACGCCGCGGCATCGAGGCCCAGTTCGCCCGATTCGGCCGCTACGCTGGCAGCCGGCTTAACGCCACGGCACACCCGGGCGCGGGTTCGGAACTGACGGGCAAGTGCCGGCTGAAATGGTACGACCACATGCTGCGCAACCCGCTGAAGGCCCCGGCCGAGGCCGAACAGTTCACCCGAGAGCTGCACCAGGCAGTTTGCGGCGACCACCGGGGGCTTGCGCGGGCACTGGCAATCGCCGCCGAAAAGCTTGATCTGCCCTCGCGCAAGCCGCGCTCATTTCCCGCGGTTACTTCGCCCGAGCAGGCCCTGAAAGTGATCAAACAGGCCCTAAGCGATGCCCAGGTCGCCTACTGTGCCGCGTTGGCGCCGTTGAGCAAGAGCGAGATTCGGGAACTCACCCGCGGCTTATATCCGGTCCTGACTAGTCAGAACCGCGTCGGTCACACGCTGCAAAGCCGCGGGACCGGACGCCGGTTGTGCGACCTGATGCAAAAGCTCGACCGCAACGCGATGCACACCGCCGCCGAAGCGCTGCTGCCGATCACCGATCCCGAATTGCTCGAACAACTCAAATCCACCCCGCAAGGGGATGAGGATAACGTCACTGTGCCTGGCGCCACCGGGCCGATCATCCGGCGGATCAATACACCTAGCGGGGCGATCGTCATCGGCGGTAAAGAGCAAAACACGTATCAGCTCGACAAGATGCCCGGCGTTAACGTGGTGATCGACCTGGGCGGCAACGACGTGTACCACGAAGGGACCGTCTCGCTTCGCCGGCCCGTGCTCGTGGTGATTGATCTGGGTGGCAACGACGCCTACCGGGCGACCGGGCCCGGTGTGCAAGGTTCGGCCGTCTTGGGCATCTCGATGCTGCTCGATCTGGCGGGCGACGACACTTACCAGGCCAAGGACGTCGCCCAGGGGTCGTGTCTGGCTGGGGCGGGCATACTGATCGACTACGACGGAAACGACGCCTACGTCGGCCTGCGCCGCGTCCAGGGCCAGGCTGTCGGCGGGTTGGGAATACTTATCGACCGCGGCGGGAACGACCGCTACCACGCCGCCATGTGGGCACAAGGACTCGGCGGACCGCTGGGACTGGGACTGCTCGACGACCTCGACGGCAAAGATCACTACTACGGTGGCGGGCTGTACCTGAACTCGTACCTGGACGACGACAACCCGACCCCGGGCTATGAGGGCTGGGCCCAAGGCATGGGCGAAGGAATCCGACAAGTGGCTGACGGCGGACTGGGTGTGATCCTCGACGGCGGCGGCGACGACATTTACGAGTACGATTACCTCTCGCACGGTGGTGGGTACTGGTGCGGAACCGGATTCGCGCGTGACTTCGGCGGAAACGACCAACGCTTAGGCGCCACCCGAAAAGCATACAACGGCGGACCCCGAACCCAACGACGCTTCCAGCGCTTCGGCACCGGCATGGGCTGCCACTACGCCCTCGGGTTCCTGTTCGACGACGCGGGCAACGATACCTATAACGGCACGATCATGGGCGTCGGGTTCTCCTGGGATTGCGCCGTGGGGTATCTGTGCGACTTCGGTGGCAACGATCGCTACAAGGGAAATGAAGGAAACGGAAAGCAGGCCGGACTCGGCGTGCTCTTCGATTACGACGGCGACGACGTATACCTGGGCTACAAGCAAGGCCGTGCTTCGTCCGGCATCTCCTACCATAGCATGCCCCAGTGCGGCGGGAACTTCAGCTTCTTGATCGACTACGGCGGGACCGACAAGTACGGCTGCGGTGCCCGAAACAACAGTTACAATCGCCGAGGCAGTTCCGGCGGATTCCTCATCGACCGCCCCAAGCAAGATAACACGAGCAGTTTAGCCGCCGGGCTTGCCCGGCGCGTTGCTGAACGGCCAATGCGCTCCAGCGCCAACGCGCCGGGCAAGCCCGGCGGCTAAACGGACCGGGAGTTGGCACACACAACTAATGGAATGTCAAATGGAATTGTGTGATTCGGGGAAACTAAACGTTTTGTTCTTCCTGCTGTTGACCGCAATGACCACGCGAAGCCGCGGCGACGAGCCGGAAGGCCCGGTCCTGTTCCCGCTCGAGCCGCCATACATGGCCAAGCGGATTGAGCAGATAACTCCGGACCAAGAGAAGACCGAGGAAGCGACGCCGTCCCTGCCGGAACCGGAGCCTAAGCCGGAGCCTAAGCCGGAGCTGAGCCCGGCCATGGCCGCCCTGCGCGATCGGGTCCGCAAAACGCTGGACTTCCATCAGCGCCAGGCGCTGAGCATGAGGGAAAACACGGCTACCGAACTGATGCACGCCTGCCTGGCCTTTGGATGCACGACCGAGGTCTACCGCGGCGGTTCGCCGGGCAAGAAGCTCAACGGCATCACCTGCCTGTGCTGGAACTATCCGTGCGCCGGCTACGAACCGTTGACCGAAAGCGAAGGCCACATTGCCGCGCGGATCGGCTACGGACTACAGGAGCAGCCCTCGCAGTTACTGGCCACCTTGGCCCTGGCGCAGGTCAAGGCGACTTACCCCATCCGGGTCGGGCAGGACATTCGCACGGTGGCCGACCTGGTGGAGTATGAAAAGCTCAGTTGCCGGTCTGGGACCGACCTTTCGCTAAAGTTAATCGGCCTGGCCTGTTACGCCGCCGATACGCCGAGTTGGAAGAACGGCCTGGGCGAAGAATGGTCCGTCGAGCGGATCATCAAGGAGGAGCTTGCCCAACCGGTCCTCACCGCACGCTGCGGAGGCACACAGCGATTGCTGGGCCTAAGCTACGCGCTCTACCGGCGTGCCAAGCGCGAGCAACCGATCGAGGGGCAGTACCGCCGGGCGAAGAAGTTCATCGACCAGTTCCACGACTACGCCCTGAAGGTTCAGAACGCCGACGGCAGTTGGGGCCCGCAACTGCTGGCCGCCCGGGGAACCAGCCGCAACCCGGCCACACAGTTGCGCTCTACCGGGCGCGTGCTTGAGTGGCTTGCCCTCTCGCTCCCCAAAGACCGCTTGGAAGACCACCGCGTGATCCGATCGGTCGAGTACGTCAATAACCTGCTCGGCAGCCGGCGGTACCGCGGGAACGTCAAGTCGCTGAGCACCCGGGAGATCGGTTCGGTAATGCACGCGCTACATGCGCTGTCGGTATACGACCGGCGGTTCTTCTCACACAAAGCCGCGACCGCCGGTCGCGCCCCGAATAAAGCCGCGACTATTAGTCGCGCCAATAAAGCCGCGACCGTTGATCGCGCCCGAGCATCTGCCACAACCAGATAGCAGGCGGAATCACTCTTCCCCCCAAACGGCGCGACCACCGGTCGCGGCTTTATTGGCGCGACCGGCGGTCGCGGTTTTATGGTTGAAGCACACCGCTGTAAAACGCTCGCCGGCCGTGCGGCATCTCCAGCACCAGTGCTCCATCGGCTGCAATTCCCACGCAGCGGCCGGTGATCGACTGGTTGCCCAACTGAAGTGTGAGCGTGCAATCATGCTGCAAACACATCGCGTCGGCGCGTGCGCCGATCTGTTCGGGTGCGGATTCCAACTGCCGCAGCGCGCTTTCCAAATGTTCCAGCAGGGTCACTAAGAGCGTGGTCTGATCGTGTTCCCGCCCGGTCAGCTCCAGCAGCGTGGTGGCCATGCCGCGCAACTCCGGCGGCGCATCGGCCAGCGAGTTGTTGGTGTTCACGCCGATGCCCACTATCAGTTGGCCGTCGGGAAGCACCTCGACCAGGATTCCAGCGAGTTTTCCACCGGTGGCCACCACGTCGTTGGGCCAATGGATGCCGACCGGTTCGCCGCGAAGCAATGGCGCCACGGTCTCGACGATCGCTACGGCGGCTGCAAGGGTTACCAGGGGTGACTGGCTCCGCTGCTGGATGCCCAACTGTTGGGGATCGAGCAGCAGGCTCACGGCCAGGCTGCCGCGGCCGGTCCACCAGTGCCGTCCACCGCGACCCCGCCCGGCCGTTTGCATCTCGGCCACCACCAGCAGTGGCAGCGGACCCGGTGCCTCGGCGGCACACTGGGCCGCCCGATCGTTAGTCGAACGGAGCATTAGGTGATATTCGGCCCGCGCGATGAACGTTTCCCTGAGAATCTGATCTATGTCGAGAGGGGATGATGTCATCAATGGGTTCGTCTTCGTGCTGCCATCCGATAGCCGCCCGCGCAACGCGTCGCGGGCTTGTCCCCCCGCCGACGCGTTGTGTCCCGGGCTTGCCCCCGCGACGCGTTGCGTCCCGGCTATTATCAGTGGCGGATTCAATTCTGAAGCCCGTGGAGATAGGCTGTTTAGAGCAAACAGAGAAGAACACGCCCCCAGCCCGATTCCATGCTATCTTATCCTACCCTCTCCCGCACCGAACACAACCGGGCGCTACGCGGCAGCCGCCAAAACGCTATTGACCGGGCATCGGGTATCTGCTATTGAACGCACCCTCCAAGGTGCTCTTCTACCGATCACATCTCTGCTCTCCTTCATAGGGGATTTGTGGTGAAAACCGCAAGAATGTCATGTGGCCTGCTGGCCGCGCTGTGGGTGCTTGTTTCGTTGCCGGCGATGGCTCAACGGGTGCGATTTCCCTCACGGGTGGACCAGCCGGTATCAGCACCGGCAACCCCGGCAGTTTCCCTGCCGGCAACCTCACCGGTGCCGTCGCCGGGCCCGGCACCCTATCCCGCGCCTATGGCGCCTACCCCATCGGCCACCTTCGACGGGACAATCCAGCCGCCGTCCGTCGATTGGGACCCGTATGCAACCCCTGGCGCAACGCCGCCGACATTGTTGCCGCAGGACCCTTATTTGCAATACGGCACGCCTGGTCAGTCTGGGACCACGTTTACCACAATGCAGAGACTGCTGGAGGAGGTTCGGCTCGACTATGTCTGGATGCCCGGCAACGGGATGGACGAGTTCGGCATTCACGATGCGGAACTCAGCGCGACGTTTGCCTTTCCAATGTTTTACAACCAGCAGACGCCGCTGCTGGTCACACCCGGTTTTGCGGTCCACTGCTGGTCCGGTCCGAAAGGGTTGCCGCCCGCAGTCGAAGTGCCTTCGCGGGTTTACGACGCCTACCTGGACGCGGCCTGGAATCCACAACTTACGCCCTGGCTGGGTGGCGAGCTGTCGTTTCGCGCCGGCGTCTATTCCGACTTCAAGCGGGTTACCACCGACAGTATGCGGTACATGGGCAAGGGGATGATGGTGCTGTCGTTTACGCCCAGCATTAAGGTCAAGGCGGGCGTGTGGTATTTAGACCGCCAGCACGTGAAGATGCTTCCGGCCGGCGGGCTGGTTTGGGAGCCCAATCCCGATGTCCGCTTCGAGGTCCTGTTCCCCAATCCAAAAGTCGCCAAGCGGCTGAGCAACTTCGGCAATACCGAGTGGTGGCTATACGCCCGAGGTGAGTACGGCGGCGGGACCTGGACGCTCAGGCAGCCCGACGCTACGGTCCTCCCGATGGACTACAACGACATGCGGGTCGGCGTAGGGCTGGAATTCGCTCGGCCGGGTGGCCTGACCGGACTGTTCGAGGTCGGCCTGGCATTCGAGCGCGAGCTGTACTTCAGTCCGGCCATGGAATGGGACCCCAACACCACGGTATTCCTTCGAGGGGGCCTGGGGTATTGATCGGTCGGCACTGTAGGAGGCGACTCTGTCGGCGACTGGGCTAGATTAGCGGTATAGTCGCCGACAGAGTCGCCTCCTACAAGAGGATTTTCGCCCGATGAATTCCCAGACACCCTCGTTGGGTCGCTTGGTCCTTGCCTTGGTCGCAAGTTTGTGTGCAGGCTCGGTTTCCGCCCAGGTGGTCCGCTTGCCGGCGGTGTTGCCGTCCGAGGAGTCGCCCGCGGGCCGGCTGGTTTCGCACCCTGATTCGTCGGCCGAGTTGTTGCAGGCACCCGGCGAGGCTGACTTGCCGGCCCAGTTCGAGCGTCCACCCGACGCTCGGCCCGGTGTGTTCCAGAAGCTGATCTTTGACGCCGCGTGGCTGGCTCCGGGCGGTGGTGACGGCTTCGGGATGACCGACCTGGAGTTGAAGGCCGTACTAGCCTTTCCGTTTCCTTCGCGTGGCTCGCCGCTGATTGTCACGCCCGGGTTTGCGGTTCATTACTTGGACGGTCCAGCCGGGGGTGACTTGCCGCCGCGGGTTTACGATGCGTATGCCCAGTTCCGTTGGATGCACCGCGTATCACCGCGGTTGGGCATCGACCTGGCCGTTACGCCGGGCGTCTTCAGCGACTTCGAGCAAAGCACCGACGAGGCTATCCGGATTGCCGGCCACGGCGTGGCCATGCTCAACTGGACACCCAGGCTGAAGGCGGTGCTGGGTGCGGCGTACCTCGATCGAGAAGACATCGACGTGTTGCCCATCGGCGGATTGATCTGGACGCCACACGACGATTTGAAGCTTGAATTGGTCTTTCCACGGCCGCGGATCGCGCGAAGGATCTATTGGAGTGGCGTATACTCGGACGACACTGAAGACTGGATCTTTATCGCCGGTGAATTGGGCGGGGATGCCTGGGCCATCGCCCGGGCAAACGGCGACAACGACGTGTTCAACTATCGCGACTTCCGCATCACGCTGGGCGTAGAACACAAATCGATCCGCGGGCTGGACGGCCGAATAGAAGCCGGCTACGTCTTCGGACGGAAAATACAGTACGCCAGTGCTACACCAGATATCGAGCCCACAAGCACGGTCATGCTCCGTGCAGGGGTAACCTACTAGTTTAGCCGCCGGGCTTGCCCGGCGCGTTGTTGGATCGTCACTTCGGTCCAACGCCAACGCCAACGCGCCGGGCAAGCCCGGCGGCTAAACGGGCGAATTCATCGCAGCCCCAATTCGCGCCGGATGAACCAGTCGCGAAGGCGGTCAGGCGCCCACTTGATGGCCCGAAAGGCCAGATGGGTCGTCAGGCCCACTGGATAACGGGTTTTCGGGCGGCGGGCGGAAAGGGCGTGGACCACGACGCGGACCACCTTTTCGACAGGCATTGCCGTATCGGCCAGTTGTTCGGTCGCGGCGCGCATGGCGTCCAGGTCGGCCTGGTAGAGTTCGAGGTCCTCGGGCGAGGCGCTGCCGGTCAACTCGTCTCCGGCCGCACGCGACTTCTCCCAGATCGGGGTGACCACGTTGCACGGCTCGATCAGCGAAACTGTGATTCCCCAGTTACGCAGTTCAACGCGCAGCGCGTCGGCAATCGCCTCCAGTGCGTGCTTCGAGATCGAGTACGGCCCCAGAAAAGGTATCGAAATTCGACCGTTGAACGAGCCCATCAGCACGATGCGTCCCCGCCCGACACGCAGCAACGGCAAGAACGCCTGGGTAACGGCGATTTGTCCGACCACGTTTACCTCGAGTTGTCTGCGGATTTCCTCAATGGGCACGATTTCCAGCGGCCCGGCGACCACGATTCCCGCGTTGTTGATCAGGCCCGCCAGCCCGGCCTTACCCACCGCATTGCTGACGGTTCTTGCCGCATCCTGGATCGACTGCCCATCGGTCACGTCGATCAGCACGGGGCTGAGCCGCTGTGACGCCCGGGCTTGCAACCGCTGCCCGTCGGCTTCGGCTCGCACCCCGGCAAACACGCGATAGCCTTGCCTGTCAAGTTTGATTGCACAGGCGGCACCGATGCCGGTTGATGCGCCGGTGATAACCACTGCCGGAGATTTGTTGGTGGGAGCGGACATTGAATTGACCTCTATGAAAATCCGTTTAGCCGCCGGGCTTGCCCGGCGCGTTGGTGGGTGTCAATACGCTCGAACGCAAACGCGCCGGGCAAGC
>JAUWHT010000148.1 GCA_030605745.1 Pirellulales bacterium
TCCTTTCCGGAAAAGGGCTGGGAGGTTCCAGTTGGGGAAGGATACTGAGAACCGCCCGCCGGGTCAACGTGATTTCTACCCCAAACCGCTAAAGTGTAAGCAGAATCCATGCCGATGTCAAACTTTGACGATTGAGGGGACTTTTGGGATTGAGCGGCGACAGTGTACGTCCGGACCGTGCGTCCAGGACCACGACAGGGGTCCCCCCGCGCACCGACAGACACGGAGCTGAACATGGCAATTGGATCTGGAGTTTCGGCCGCGGTTTCTCGCCAAGTCCCCCTCATTCTGCTGGCAATGGTAGCGGTCGGCCTCGCTGTGCCGCTCGGAGTCTACGCTCAGACCAGCCCGGACCCGATGGAAGACGAGCTGCCGTTTACCGAGACGTTCGGCGGCAATATCTACCTGAGGGACTCGCATTTCCGACTTGGGTACCGAACGGAGAGCTACGGGCAGGAAGACGGTCAGGTGAGCATTGGCCTGCGGAGCTTCGCGCCTCTAGGCAGCGGGTTGATGTTCTTCAAGGGACAGTTCGACTTTGCCCCCAACAGCGTCGAAGACGGCGGTGTGAACATTGGCGGAGGGTTTCGGCGCCTATACCCTGGTGTTTTGGCTGGCGGCACGACTCGGGTTTTCGGCATCAGCGCCTGGTACGATGGAGATGTAACCCGCGCGAAAAACTACTTCAATCAATTCGGCGTGAGTCTGGAATCCCTTGGCGACCTCTGGGATCTGCGTGTCAACGGGAACATCCCCCTCGGAAAAACTCGACAGGTGGGCGGCGAGCTGACCCTCACCGACGAACTCTGCTACTCCGACAACTTCCTCGGCCGCACCACCTGGAGTACTGCCGACTACGCGTCTTCCGTGGTCGAGTTTGAAGTCGCTCGCAGGGTGCTGGACCGCAATGCTTGGGTATTCGGGGGCGGCTACTCACTCCATGACGACGAAATGAGCGACTTCGGGTACAAGCTCGGCGCACGCGGCTACCTGAATGAGAATCTGTTGCTGGAGTTGAAGGTTTCCGACGATGACATCTTCGGCACGAACGTGATTTTTGGCGTAGTCTGCTTCCTCAGACGACTCCCAACTTGCCGCCAAGGACCGTGTGATATTTGCAGCCGTTTGCGGGAACCGGTAATCCGCAACGAGTACATCGCCACGCGGCAGGAACCTGCAAGAGGCTGCCTGCCACTGACGGACGAAGACGATGAGTTCATCCGGGTGGTTCACGTCGACAGCAACGCAACCGGATCGGGCGACGGCACCTTCGAGAGTCCCTTGACCAGCCTCGACGACGTGTTTGGCAACTCGCAACAGGACGACATCGTTCTGGTCCACTCCGGCAGCACGTTTAACGGCGAGTCGGTGGTTCTGCAAGATTTGCAGCGGCTGCTGGGCGAAGGCAACGACGTAGAGCACCTGGTCACGACCAGCGAGCTTGGCGAAGTGGCGTTGCCCGAGACCTCGCCCGGGGCTTTGTCCGGACTGATTCCCAAGATCAACAACGCACCCGTTGCCGCAGTCATCCTGGCCCAAGCCGACGACGAGCACGATGTGAATGCCGACGACTATGATCCAGACGATCCCATCTCCTTCAATGAAGTCTCGAATCTGTCGATCGACGGTGGCATCAACGGTATCGTCTCGTCCGCGGTCGGCATCGCCGAGGCCGACATCAACAACATGACCATCGAGAACACCACGGGCGACGGCATCGTTCTCACCCCGTTTATCGAGGTGTTTGACGACGACGGCACGAAAACACGGCAGGTTCGCTTCAGCCCGACGATTACCCAGAGCGAGTTTCGCAACGTCGGCGGGGACGACATCGATCTGAATGCGACAACCGGCGAGGTCATCACCACGACCGTCGTCGAAGACATCCAAATCCAAAACGTCGAAAGCACCAACGGCAACGGCTGGGGTATCAATATCACCAACAACAAGAGTCTGGCCACCATCGACCAATACAAGTACAACGCCGGTGCCGCGTCGGACGGGGGCATCAAGTTCACCTCGTCCCCGGGCGGCGCCAACGTAACGAGCAGTGCGATCACGGGCGGCATCGGCACAAGCGGCATCGGCGTCAGTCTGGTCGGCGCCACCGAGGACAGCTTCGCAGGCACGTTTACCTTCAGCGACGTGACGATCGAAAACACGGGCGGCGCGGGCTTGCACGTCGCCGGAGACGCCACCAATGTCAACTTCAAGGGCCAGATTACCCAGGCCAACAACGCGGCTGCCGTCTATGTCCAGGGCGACGGCGATGGTGCGCACACCGGCACGCTCAACTTCAACGAGATGGTGACCGACGCCGGCGTCGTTAGGGCCACCGCCGGCACCGGCCTGGTCTTCGACGAAGCCGACGGCAGGTACGACTTCAACCACTTGGTGAATCTCGACGATGTCAGCACGGGCATCGACATCCTGGACTCCAGGGGCACCTTCAACTTCAACAACGTGACCATCGACGAGGCGACCATCGCCGCCTTCAGGCTCGATGGCGGGGCCGGCGTCAACGGCGCCGCCACCACGGTCAACTTCACCGGCACGATCACGCAGACCGTGGCCGGCGCCGGCTCGGCGGTCGATATCCGCGGTGCCCATACGGGCACGGTCAACTTCAACGAGAAGTATCCCGACTGGGGCATCATCACGGCCACCAGCGGTGACGGCCTGGAGTTCGCCAACGCCGACGGCATCTACAACTTCAATAACTCCGTGGCCATCGGCCAAGCAGGCACGACGACCGCCGCCAACATCAACATCCAGGACGACAGCGGCGCTGGTTCAGACGGCCGGTTCAATTTCAGCAACGTTACGATCTACAACTCCACCGCCTCCGCTTTCCGGCTCAACGGCGGAACGGCCGACGTAGACTTCACCGGAAAGATCATCCAAGAGGAGGCCGGTGTCGGTGCGGCCGTGGAAATCGGTGGTGAGCATCGTGCGGGCACGGTTCCCGGTATGGGCTCCGGTACAGTTGCCTTCAAGGAACAAGACGCTAAGGGGGGCATTATCACAGCCAGCCAAGGTAGCGGCCTGCAGTTTGCCAATGCCGACGGCATCTACCAGTTCAACGACAAGATCATCG
The DNA here is from genome assembly GCA_030605745.1 of Pirellulales bacterium. Taxonomy (GTDB): domain Bacteria; phylum Planctomycetota; class Planctomycetia; order Pirellulales; family Thermoguttaceae; genus JAUWHT01. The sequence continues at coordinate 3,098 of JAUWHT010000148.1, forward strand.
TTTCCGGGGACACCGGGACCGGAGCCACTGAGGGCATCAACATCATCACCGATTCCGACGGTACCTTTACCTTCAAGCACGTGGAGATTACGGACGTCCAGAACACAGCCTTCAACCTCAACGGCGGCTCGGCCGATGTGACCATCACCGGTACGATTACCCAGTCCAAGAATAATGCGGCTGCATTCTCCGTCGGCGGCCAGCACGATGGGACAGTCAACTTCAGCGAGAAGGAGACTAACGATGGTATCATTATCGCCAGCACCGGCAGCGGCCTGACCTTCAACCAGGCCGACGGTACCTATGACTTCAACCACGCGATTGAACTGAGCGGCACTGCGGGCATCGACATCCAGGATTCCGACGGCACGTTCAACTTCCACGATACCGAAATTACCGACAGCAGCATTGCGGCCTTCAACCTCAACGGCGGCACGGCCAACGTTGACTTCACCGGCCAGATTACGCAGACGGCCAATGCCGTGGCGGCGGTGAACATCGAGGGCGGCCACACCGGCACGGTCAACTTCAACGAGGCCGAGACCGACCAGGGAGTCATCGAGGGCACCGCGGGCACCGGCCTGGTGTTCACCAACGCCGACGGGACGTACAACTTCAAGGACAAGATCGCCGTATCCGGGGCTAGCGGGTCCGGGGCGACGGCCGGCATCAGCATCACGACCGGCTCCGACGGTACCTTTGACTTCGACAAGGCAATACTCACGGACATCAACAGTGTGGCCTTCAACCTCAACGGCGGGACGGCCGACGTGGCCTTCACCGGTAAGATCACCCAAACCAAGAACAACGCTGCGGTGCTGACCATCGGCGGCGGGCACGCGGCGGGCACGCTGCCGGGTACGGGCACGGGCACCGTCACCTTCGACGAGTCCGAGCCGGGCCACGGCATCATCACCGCCTCGATGGGCACTGGGCTGGAGTTCGACGACGCCTTTGGTGCTTACAGTTTCAATGATAAGGTCGAACTGAGCGGGACTACGGCCATCGATATCGCGGAGACGCCCGTGGACGTGACCAAGGACGGCACCTACCGCTTCACGGGAGTAGTCGAGATCGCAAACACAAGCGGCGCTGGAACCGCCCTTTCGGCCAATGGCGGGATCCTCGAAATGAGCAACAGCGCCAATATGATCGACACGAGCGCGGGCACGGGCATTGCTGTCGACCTCAACGGCGTTAAGATCGGCTCCGGCGGTGTGAAATTCGAGAGCGTTTCGGTCGACGGCGCGGCCAACGGCATGGTACTGACCAACCTCACCGGAACGGGAACGTTCTCTGTCGGGTCCGGCGGGAGCAGCACGGGCGACGGCGGCACCATCCAAAACACCACCGGCGCCGGTATTGCCATCACCAACGCCGCCAAAGTCTCGTTGAACAATATGTTGATCTCCACCAACATCGGGGGCGACGGAATTGATCTGCAGCATAACAGTGCCATGTCGTCTAATGTGACCATCGCCGACTGCACAATCCGCAACACGACCGGCGAAGGCATCTCTTTGAACGCCACTGGAGCCGGTTCGATGCGGTTGACGCTCAACAACAATACGATCGACCACAATGACTTACAGGGCATCAACCTTGCTGTCGGAGGCGACTCCACGCTGGCCAATATCACGCTGGACGGAAACAGTGTGGCAAACGACGACCACGAGGCGGTCCTCTTCACTGCCAGTGGAGCTGGTGCGAAGACCGTTAACCTGTTAATGAAGAACAATCACTTTTCCAACGACGATCCAACCGCCGTTACCGCGGATATCCAGGCCAACGGCACCGTGACCCTCAACACCACGGTTCACACGAACACGTTTGTCAACAGTGACAGCGTGTCGGGATATGCCTATCGAACCCGAACCAACGATGGTGGGGCGAGTGTCCGGCTGAGCCTGAAGAACAACCAGGCGGCGAATAACAACGCCTCCGATGAGTACGAACTGATCAACACCGACGGTTCGTTCGCGGTGGAGGATCTCGCCGATGTGAACACCGACAACACGGGAACGGTCGGCCAGAGCGGCACCATCGTCGATGATCCGGGCGGCATCCCGACACCGTAGTGTGTCAGTGTCGTAGCACAGGCATCTTGCCTGTGTATTCGGTATTGCCTGTGTATTCAGCGGCCACAGGCTGGAAGCCCGTGCTACTGTTACGAGCCGATGTCCGAGCTGAGACCGTACTTCCGCATCAGCGCGTGGAAATTGGTCCGCTGGATGCCTACGTCTTCTGCGGCTTTGCTGACGTTTCCTCCGCAGCGCTGGAGCGCCTCTGTCAGGAAGCGGCATTCCAGCTCCTGTACGGCCGCATCTCTGACCTGCTGTTTGAGCCTTTTGAACTCTTCCCAGCTTTGCGGAAGCTGCGTGACGGTTGGTCGCCAGCGGGCCTGGCGGACCTCGGGGGGCAGGTGCCGCGGCTCGATGCGATCACAGTCGCAGAGGATGGCGATTCGCTGGACGATGTTCCGCAGCTCGCGAACGTTGCCCGGCCAGCGGTAGCTCTCCATTTGCAGCATCGCCTCCGGGGTAAACCCCTTCATGTCGGTCTGGTTTTTCTTGCAGAAGCGTTCCAGGAACGCCATGGCCAGTCTGGGAATATCGCCGTGGCGCTCACGCAGCGGGGGCAGGTACATCGGCACGACGTTCAGCCGGTAGTACAAATCCTCGCGGAAGGTCCCTTCGGTTACCATTTCCGCCAGGTCGCGGTTGGTGGCGGCCACCAGGCGGATATCCACTTTGCGCTCCTCGGTGTCCCCTACTCTTCTCACCAGCCTTGTCTCCAGCACCCTTAGCAGTTTTCCTTGCGTCTCCGCGCTGATGTTAGCCACTTCGTCGAGGAACAGGGTTCCTTTGTGGGCGGCGTCGAACAGCCCCTGCTTGGTTGCAATTGCGCCGGAAAAGGAACCCTTCGCATGGCCGAACAGTTCGCTTTCCAGCAAGGTAGGAGCAAGTGCGCTACAGTCGCAGGCGAGCAAAGGGTGATCCTTCCGCCGGCTGAGCCGGTGTATTGCCCGCACCACCATCTCCTTGCCAGTGCCGCTCTCACCGGTTATCAGCACGGTACCGTCGCTGGGGGCCACACGTTTGATCAGTGCGAAGACGCGCTGCATCGGGCGGCTTTCGCCGATGATGCCCTCGAACCCCCGCTGGACTTCGAGTTCACGCCGCAGCAGGGCATTTTCTCTGATCAGGGCCGAGTGCTCGCCCACTTTTTGCACGATCATCTTGAGTTGATCCGGCGAGAACGGTTTGCTCAGGTAGTCTGCCGCCCCTTGTTTCATGGCCTCTACGGCCGATTCCACGGTCGAGTGGCCGGTGACGATCACCACCTGCGACGGCACGCCGGACTGCTTGATGCGCTTGAGCACCTCCAGGCCGTCGATTCCCGGCATCATCAGGTCCAGGAGGATCACGTCGAAATCACCCGACAGGGCCGCCCGAAGCCCTGCCTGCGGATCTTCATAGGACTCCACATCGTGCCCGTCGGGGCACAGCGTCCGCTTACAACTGAGCCCGATCACCAGCTCGTCGTCAATGACCAGTATCCGCTGTTGCATCGGAGGAAGCTGTGGTTGGGATGGGGGAGTGTTCATTGATTATTCACAGAAAATTCGTTTAGCCGCCGGGCTTGCCCGGCGCGTTGGTGGGCGTCAATACGCTCGAACGCAAACGCGCCGGGCAAGCCCGGCGGCTAAACAGTGGGCAAAACCACGGTAAACGTGGTTCCATTCCCCTCCTCGCTTTCGACCTCCAAGGCGCCGCCGTGCTGCTGGACTATGCCGTAACTTACGCTCAACCCCAAGCCGGTTCCCTTTCCGACAGGTTTGGTGCTGAAGAACGGCTCGAATATCTGGTCAAGCTGCTCGCTGCTGATTCCGCAGCCGGTGTCGGTCACCTTCACCAGCACCTTTGCATCTTCGGCCGAAGTGCTGATCAACAGCGTACCGCCGTCGGGCATGGCCTCGCATGCGTTCAGCGACAGATTCAGCAGGACCTGTTGGAGTTGGTTCATGTCTCCATCCACCTTCGGGAGGTTCTCCGCGAGATCCTCCACAACCATAATCTGCTGGAACGCATTCTGGTTACCCAGCAGCCGGATGGTCTGCCGGATCACGTCGTTAAGATCCAGCGGTTCTTTCGCTGCCGGTCCTTCTCGGGCAAAATCCAGCAGGCCGCGAACGATCTCGGCCGCCCGGGTCGTCTCGTTGATCACCAAATCCAGGTCCTGTTTGTCCTGCTGATCCATATTCTCTTTTTCCCGCAGCAGGTGTGCAAAGGTCAGCACACCTGTGAGCGGGTTATTTATTTCGTGGGCCACGCCGGCGGCAAGCCTGCCGATGGCGGTCATCTTTTCGGCTTCCGCGCGGAGTTGTTCACTCTTCTGCAACGCCTCTTCCGCCCGCTTGCGCTCGGCCAGTTCCTGTCTGAATCTCGACAGTGTTCGCCGCAGTCTGCGGTTCAGCCGGGTCACGTAGACCGAAAGGGCGCCGGCCAGAACCAACAGCACCATAACACCCACAAGCCAAGACCAATACCGGCGGACGACAACGCCTAACGTCACCTTGCCGTAGTCCTCGTAGGGACCAATGCGAAGCTCTTCCAGACACTCATGAACCGGCTGGTAGTTTTGCGGGATCACCCAGCCGGCGCACCTGGCCGCCTCGGCCGCTAGGCTCTCAGGAGACATTCTCATAAGCGCCACTGCAACCTTCTGCGCCAGTGCGTCGGAGGTGCTCCGCAGCTTCGCCAGGGGCCATTCTGGATAGATGCCGGTGGAATGTGGAAAAGGCACACACGACTCTTCGTCGCCACGTGCGCCGATCACCCGGAAGTCCTCCAGGCGGATTTTGCCCTCCAATGCCATCCGCTCGAGCGTATCGGCCCGAACCGTACCTGCATCGACCTTGCCGTCTCCCACCGCATGAACAACTGCATCATGCGTGCCTGCGAAACGCAAATCGCTGAAGTCGCGATAGGGGTCGATGCCGTGCTGTTTCAGCTCCCTCCATGCCATTTGCCAGCCGCCTAACGACCTTTCATCCACGGCCGCAAAGGTCTTGCCCTGCAAGTCGCTCAGGCCGCGGATATCCTGGCGATCGGACTTGCAGAAGATCACCCCGGCGTAAGTCTTGCAGGGTTTGCCAAGGTACAGGCTTTCCAAGGTCACGATCCGGCCGGCGCCGTAGAGTCGTTCGAGCCCCACGTAATAGGAGGGATTCGCCAGGATGAAATCCACCTCTCGCTGTCGGGCGGCCGAGTAGACCTCGTCATGATCGAGCGGCCTGATCACGAAGGAACAGCCGGGGATTTCGCCGGTCAGGTAGTCGGCCGTCGGGCCCCATTTTTCCAGACACCGCTCCGCGCCGCGCTTAGCCAGCACGCCGATTCGCACCGGTTTGGAATTCTCCGGGACGCCAAGAGCCGGCACTGGACACAGCAGCAGTACAAAAACAGTCCTGATAGCCGGGACTGGGCGCGTCGCGGAAGTGCGCCCGCGGGACGTTGTCCCCCGGCTGTTGTTGAGAATCACGCGAAAACTCCATTCAGGCGAAACATTACCGACATTATTGTCCCAGATTTACCCCGTGTCGGCAATCCGGACTTTGGCCCGGTACGGTGATGCAGTATGATGGCATAGTTAAGCCACCAGCGTGAGCTAGACTTTCTGCGGAGGAGTGAACATGGACTTCATCGAGCACAAGCGGGCCGCGGAAAAACTCAGGGAATCGGAGGAGAAGCTGAGGACAATTTTTGAGAACACCCGCGACGTGATTGTCTACGTGAGCAAGTACGGCACGATGCTCGATGTAAATGAAAGGGTCGAGGAGGTCTTCGGTTACAAGCGGGAGGAAATAGTAGGAAAGCACTTCATCAGGCTCGGAATCCTCCCGCTGAAGGATATTCCAAGGACAGTCAAGCTCTTCAGAGATACCGTCAGAAAGGGCCAGGCTGCAGGCCTGATTGAACTGGAACTCAGGGATAAGAGCGGCAACAAAGTGGTGGTGGAAGTGGGTACTCGATTCATCAAGAGGCACGGCAGAGTAGAAAATGTGGTGAGCGTTTTCCACGACATCACCGCGCGCAAGCAGGTTGAGGAAGAACTGGCCAAGGCAAAAGAAGCCGCCGAGGCCGCCAACCGGGCCAAGAGCGAGTTCCTGGCCAACATGAGCCACGAAATCCGCACCCCTATGACGGCTATCCTCGGGTTCACCGACCTGCTAATGGCCCCTGACGTACCCTTCCAGGAACAACAGGACTATTTGGAGATAATCCAACGAAACGGGAAAATCCTGCTGAAACTGATCAACGACATCCTCGACCTGTCGAAGATCGAGGCCGGCAAGATGACGTTGGAGAAGACCCGGTGCTCCCCGCAGCAAGTCGTCAACGACGTGAAGTCATTGATGCGGGACCGGGCGGTAGATAAGGGCCTCAGCCTAGAGACCCAACTCGCATCGCCGCTGCCACAGACCATCCACACGGATCCAGTCCGGCTGCGGCAGGTACTTGTGAACCTGGTGGGCAACGCGATCAAATTCACCGAGCACGGCGGAGTGTTAATCACCGTCCGCCGTGCACGGCAACCAGGCTCTCCACCTCAGATGCAGTTCGTGGTTTCCGACACCGGAATCGGCATCGCGCCCGAGCAGATCCGGGAGCTGTTTCAGCCCTTCAGTCAGGCCGACACGTCCACCACGCGCCGTTTCGGCGGAACCGGACTGGGGCTGGCAATCTCGAAACGTCTGGCAAAGATGCTCGGCGGCGACGTCCAAGTGAAAAGCTCGCCCGGTAAAGGAAGCACCTTTACTCTCTCTATCGACCCGGGACCACCCCAGTAGCAAGTGGTTTGAGGTCACTTTGCAGTTGCCGCCCATAAAGCCGCGACCGTTGGTCGCGGTTGAGAGCAAATAACCACGCGGTTTTCTCCGAACCATTATCGGGGCCAATAGCCGGGGGACAACGTCCCGCGGGTTGCTCCCGCCGGCTGTTAGCCGCCGGCTATTTCAGCGGCCGATTCTGCTCATCCACGAGAACAACCTTCGGCCTGAGGGACCGGGCCTCTTCGTCGGAGGCTGTACAATAGGCGAGCACGATGATCTGGTCGCCGGGTGTGCCGAGCCGGGCGGCCGGGCCGTTCAGTAGCATGGTTCCCGATCCGGCGGCCGCCTCGATCACGTAGGTGATCATCCGTTGGCCGTTGTTCAGATTCAGCACGTGGACCTGCTCGCCCGCCAACATATCGGCGGCATCCATCAGGTCCCGGTCGATGGCAATGCTGCCCTCGTAGTCGAGTTCCGTGCCAGTCAGCGTGGCTCGGTGAATCTTCGATCTGAGCATGAACCGTTGCATACGCCGAGTATGACACTACGGGGGCGTTTTTTCAACGGTACTTGGCTGAATCTCGTCCAGCCGCTGCTTCAGTTCGGCCAGCATCTGCTCGGTCTGTGCGACCTGACTGCGGAGGATTTCGATTTCCTGCTGGGCAGCGGCAGCGGGTGGTACGGGCGGTACGGGCATAACTGGGGGGACCTGGGCGGTTCGCTGCCAACCGGTAAGACCCGTGGCGTAGTACCAGTTCCGGCGGCCCCAGCCACCACCGCGTCCACGGCCCCTGCCCCCGAACCCGTATCCTGGGATGGGATTCATATATCCGGGCACTGGATAGCCTGCACAATAGCCGGCCGCCCGGCCCGTCATCGGCCCCATCCCGGCCGGTCCTGTTCTGTCTCCACCTGGCATAGTATTTCTCCTTGCTTTTCAGTAGGCAGTTTAGCCGCCGGGCTTGCCCGATTTTCCGCAGGTTGTTTTTTCTGCTAAGACGATGGCAGTTGGGAACTGGGCGGCCGGGGCGAAAAAAAGGTTGAAAATCCGATAAATGTTAAAATAGGTAAACTTGCGCTGTGGAGC
>JAUWHT010000330.1 GCA_030605745.1 Pirellulales bacterium
CGCGTTCGATTGTCCTGAAGTGGCGGTCGGAAGTACCCCATACGTTTCCCGGCTCTGCTCTATGGCCAATAGAAACAGGTCGGCCATAGTCGGCCGGTATTCGGGAGCCCGCCCTTTTTTCCATGCCGCGTACTGCATATAGCGAGATGTAATCTCAGGGCGAAAATCCGCACCCAGTGCGACGCGCTCGAGGGTAGACACAAGTCGCTGCTGCTGCTGAAACTCCGAAGCCCACTCATTTTCGGCCTCACCCAATTCTGTATCGGTCAAGGGCCTTGTAGTGCCGTCGGCCTCGTGAACCAACCGTACCCAATTGCCATCTTGGTCGATGTCGGTAACAATTCGCGTTCTTGAATCTGACATAATCTCCACCTTTCAGCCGGGTTGCCGGACGGTCGCTCGTGGAAGATGGAGAACCCACAAGCAGACCGGCCGGCCGATGGCGGAAGCTATCCGCACCCGGCAAAGTAAGTTTATTCTTTCGGTTCAGTTTGGTCAAATGCGAACAGCCACCGCCGAACGTGATTCGTCACGGCCTGCAACCGATCATCGCCGATCCGCTCGCGGTATAGGCTTGCCATATCGTCACGGGTATGGCCCATAATCAGGTCAATGGCTGGAGCGTCCCGGCACTCATCCGCCACGGTCCGAAAGCTATGCCGTAGAGCATAGAAACTCACCCCCTTACGCTTAATTCCCAAGGAGTTGAGGAGCTTTCGGGTTTCTTTGGAAACTGGATTGTCGCCGGTCCACTTTGCCCAGCTTTGGCCCTGCTTAGTAATGAAAACCAACTCGGAGTTGGCCTTATCTTTGGGCGCCGGCCGCCTGGCAATGACCTCTTGCAGTGCTCTCACAGTTTCCGGCCACAACGGAGCCCGACGGGAAATCGCTGTTTTCGGGCGGGGGAAGTCAATCCACCCGGCTTTCAGGTCAACAGCTTGGCGGGGCAGATTCGCACAGTCCGAATTGCCGAAACCGCAGTTGATTCCGAGTAGGATCATCGCCCGGAGCGGTATACCGGCCGCGTCGATCATCCGGCGGATTTCGTCGGCCTCGAACATCCGCAGCCCGCTGCCGTTGCGGGCCCGGCGGATCACGCGCTTGGACGGCCGCTTGAACTCGGGACCAAACCGAACCGGCCGATCTATCAGCCCCATATCGAGAGCATACTTGAAGACCGTCCGCACTCGCTGGATTTCGTTGGCCAGGCGGACCGGCCCCGAGGTCTTCGCCAGTGCGGCCCGCAACTGCTCAAAGTCATCGGCCGCCAGGTCATCGACCAGCCGATCCTTCCCGAAGAAATCCACCAGTTGCTTGGCGATTCTCAGGTGGTCCGCGAACGTTACAGCAACGATCTCTCCCAAATCGAGCTTCCGTTGCTTAGAAGTCAAGAAGCGGTTGCACAGCTCCCGAAGAGTCAGCTCACCCCGCTTGGCCCTGGGGGTCCGGCCGGCATGTAGGTCATCCTTTTCGTCCAGATACCGCTTGAGGGCCCCATCGGGGTCATCCCATCGGCCGAAGTAGTGAAGTTTGCCCCTGATTTTCTTCGCCCACCGCTTAGTAGCATGGGGGAACAGCGGGAAGTCCGCGTACGGTTTTCGGGGCTTTGCCCGCGTGGTAAGATGCGGCATGGCGTTGGCCTCCAGTCAGGTTAATGCCAGGCCCTCCGGTGCACCCCGCCGGGGGGCCACTGTGGTAAACGGGTGTCAAACAGGTGTCACAAGCCAATTTTAGCAAGCCGGCCGAAAACGTCAATAGCACTATAAAACAAGGCGTTCGCCCCCGTAGCTCAGGGGATAGAGCACTGGTTTCCTAAACCAGTTGTCGCAGGTTCGATTCCTGCCGGGGGTACTTCGCCGTGTAGCGGCGGAATGTGATATGCCTGGAAAATAGGGGTTCGGGGCTCTGAGGTGGGACGCTAAGAACCGAAAACGACTGGCCCGCAAGACCAGGCTCCAGCGGCGAATTGCCCGGCTTACCGACGGCGAACGCGAAGTCCTTAAATGGCTTGTCCGCGGCAAGTCGAACAAGACGATCGCCGCCGAGCTGGAACTCAGCGTTCGCGCCATCGAGGTCCGCCGGGCCAAGGTGATGGAGAAAATGAAGGCCGGATCACTGGCAGAACTGGTGCGGCTAACCGTGGAGGCCAATGTGTAAGGGTTCAGGGTTCAGGATTTGGCTTCCAACCATATTCGATTACAAACAAAAAGCCTGAACCCTGACCACTTAATTCGTTTGGTTGCGGTCGCATGCCAGGTATTCCGGACCGGGTGGCCCCGGGCGGGAAACCGCCCGGGGCCACCCGGTCCGGAATTTCAGCGTCTTTTCCGGGTTTGAGATCAGTCGCTCGATGAGCACATCAGTGTACCACGGCTTGGAACTCGGTCGCAGGCGCGCGATGCGCCAAAGCCAGTCGGACACGATCCCCGCCTCGCGGCGACCGATAGTGCGGATTTTCAACGTGCGCCCAATGCGGGCGAAATCGGCCAGGCGGCAAGCGAACGCATCTTCGCTGTCGGCAATCTTGCCGTTTACCAAGTTGCGCTCGTTGAGGTCGGCGAAGAGCACGCAGAACTTCTCCGCTCGCACCCGGTTGAGCACTTCGTGATTGTCCGCCACTGCCGCCTCGGCCTCCGCAAAAAGCCCCAACGCTTTTTGCGAGAACTTGGCCGTTACCACCCCAGGATTAGCGCCCTCGCACATCTGGTGTATGTTCCGCTGCTCGATTTCTTGGTGGAAAAAGTCGAAATACTCTCTCATCTGCGGCGCGGCCGCCCCGTAGTAGACCCCCATGAACTCGTCGATTAGCGCCTCGACGTCCGCCTTGGGATCCCACAACAGTTGGCTATGCACGAAAACAAACAGGTGGCGAAAGTTAGTGGGAACGCTACTGTAAGGAGGGAAGTCAGAGGAACCGTGACCATACCAGATACCCCGGATGCCGTTTTGGGCGTAGAAGTCCAGCTTCCGCTTCATGGCGTAGAAGCTGCCGAATGGCTCGTAGTATATCTTGTATCCGCGCGGATAGTCGAAGATGTACATGTTTCTCGGGCACTTGGCGATCCAGCCCTTGAGGTCCTCGAAGCCCTGCTTGTTCTTTTCGCACGTGAGGTCGTGGCTCTGGCAAGCCACGCGGTGTGGATAGGGGCAGAACTGAACCATCACGTTCGGCTCCGGCATGACTCTCTGGGGAGGCGGCGACGTGGCCTTGGTGTAGGCGAGCGTGAGGATACGTTTGTCGGGATACTTTGCCGCGACGGCCCGAGCGACCTCGTTCACGTAGTCCAGCAGGCGGTCGGTCATCTCAACGCCGGGCACGGCGTCCATGGCCTTGCACTTTTCGCACTCACACCACGCACGGCCATCGCCTTGCGACACGCCGAAGAACGTGCGATCCGGTTGCTTCTCGATCAGCTCCAGTATGCGCTGGGTGGAAATCCTGCGGACCTCCGGATTCGACAGACAGAGGTGTACGTCAAACCTCTTTCGCTTGGGATCGCGATGAAGTCGTTTCCCATCTTTCTGCAAAGCGAAGTACTCGGGGTGGTCATGGCTGAACTTGTCGAACGGGAGCAGGTACGCCGCGCTGTGAAGCAGGCTTCCGCGCTCGCCGATCTCCCCGGGGTTGCCCATATCGTCCCTGGGCGTGTGGCCGAGCTTCAAATTGCCGGTGAGACAGCGAAACTCGTAGGACGGCTTTGCCCGAAGCTCGCAGTTGGGGATCACCAGCTTGCAGAGCTTCGGGACGATCTCGCAGTGCGGCGAGTAGAACTTAACACCCAGATGTCTCAGCAGTGCATAGGCGCCGTAGGCCGTGCCAAGGTCGCGTGCACCGCAGATACCCGCTCTGCCCCCGGCAACACGAACCACATAGCCGTCGCGGCCGACTGCTTCCAACTCCTCTGCTGATATCAGGCCTGCCTGGCGCGCCAGACCGCCTACCGCGATAACGCCCGTTGGAACCTGTCCTCCCGTAACCTCGGTCCGCTTGAGCTTCTTCCCGGAGATTCGCTCCAGATACGCCACGAGTTCATCGGCGGCCAGCTTTTCCCTGGCGGTATGGTTTGGTCCCAGGGCCACGGCCGTGACCATGACGTCGGGTTCAATGAAGACCGCCGCCACGACGTCCTCCGAGCGGGCGGACACTTCTTTCTGTTCCGCAAAAACCAGGACGGACACGCTGCAAGTTGCCAAGAACGATAAACACAAGAGCTTTTTCACGGCTCGACCTCCATCGGAGTTTTTGGGCCCTTTGGTATGACCATTGTACATGGCTAACATACACGAAACACACCTGAAGTACAACCGGCCAGTGAAACAGAAACCTCATTGCCAGAAACGGTATTCCGTGGTATTCCGGGGGTATTCCGGAGACACAACACTAATTTTCATTGGTTCGGGGACGGCCTAGCTTTGGGGGGCGTAGGTTGCGGCCGGCGATTTTATCGAGCTTGTCGATGAATCGCTACCCGCCGAGCGGGCGGCCCGTTCACTGGTGACGACGAAGCAACTCCTGTTGTTTTTCGTCCGTTGGATCTCTCGCCAGTCTTGCCATGCCACCATTGTGCCGACAACCCAAAAGGCGTCAAGAGAAATTAGGTATTGTGTCCCCGGAATTCCCTTTCTCGCTCAAAGCCGGAACTCCTCGTTCCACATCTTTCGCACGAGACTCAAATCTTCGTTTGACAGCTTACCAATACGGACTTTGAGAAGACTTTTCTCGATGGTCACAACGCGTGAAAGCCTTATAGTGGACGGCTTCTCTAACCCGGTTTCTTGCCACTTGCTGAGCGCCAAATCCAAGAAGCCTTGATGAGGAACAGACGTGATGCGGCAGACCAGACAATCCGAACCCAAGTCCACCAAAACGAGAACGGGTCTGGCTTTCGCTCCGCGTCCAGACGTGAAAGGGAAGATGCAGACATATACCTCCCCGAATTCAACGATACTTGTCATAGACTGCATCTTCCTCCGAGTCATCGCTGAGAAATTGGTCATATGCCGCCTTTCGCCAGGCGACATCCTCCGAATCCATGTCCACGCAGACCAGAACCGTTGCCTTTCCCTTCTGCGGCAACACAGACGCAATTTCCGGCGGTATGCTCAGAGTCTGGTTTCCCGACAACTCAGTCTCGAATTCTACTGTCTTCATAACATCAATCATCTTTCCCAAAAAAGTCTAATATCTGGGGCCACATAAAACCCCAAACAACGATTCGCAGTATAGTATCCCTGTGGCATGTTGTCAACAGCCGGGTAGTTCCCGCTGGCATTCGGTTGCGGGAGAGGAAGTTCCGGCATTACACAAACAGCCTGCTGACCGACTCGTTGCGGTGGATTCGCTTGATCGCTTCACCCAGTAGTGGGGCGATGCTTTCGACGGTGATCTTTTCGATGGCCTTCTCGGGGGCCAGTGGGATGGTGTCGGTGATGACCACTCCGTTGACCGGGGAGTTTTCGATCCGTTCGATGGCACCCTCGCAGAGGATGCCGTGGGTGGCGGCCAGGTAGATTTGCCGGGCGCCGTGTTCGTGTACGACCTCGGCGGCGCCGCAGATCGAACCGGCCGTGCTGATCATGTCGTCGAAGATCAGGGCCGTCTTGCCATCGACCGGCGCGCCGATGATGTGCTCCTGGCTGGTCTCTTCGGCGCTGGTGCGGCGTTTGTCGATGATCGCCAGGCGGCCGCCCAACCGGCCCAAGTGCCACCGGGCCCGCTTGATGCTGCCTTCATCCGGACTGACTACCACGATCTCCTCCTCGGCGATGTTCATCTTCTTAAAGTGCCCGTCGATCACCGGGGCGGCGTACAGATGATCGACCGGTATATCGAAGAAGCCCTGGATCTGGGCGGCGTGCAGGTCCATGGCCAATACCCGGTCGGCGCCGGCCCTGGTAATAATGTTGGCCACCAGCTTGGCGGTAATCGGCACCCGGCCCTCGTCCTTGCGGTCTTGCCGGGCGTAGCCGAAGTAGGGCATCACGGCGGTGATTCGCTCGGCACTGGCCCGCTTGAAACTCTCGATCATAATCAACAGTTCCATCAGGTTTTCGTTGACCAGCGGGCAGGTGGGCTGCACGATGAACACGTCGCGGCCGCGGACGTCTTCGTCGATCTTGCAGGAGATTTCCCCGTCCGGAAAATTACCCACCACTACCGTGCCCAACGGCAAACCAAGGTAGGCACACACTCGCCGGGCCAAATCCGGATGGGCCCGGCCGCTGAATAGTTTCATGTCGTTCATAATTCGTCATTTCTCATTCCACTTCATGGCGGCCTCTGCGGCGGCCAATTCTTCCAGGGTATTCACACCCAGCGATTCGCACGGCCTAAGCACCTGAAGCGCCCGGACCTGCCGGCCCTGGGTCACCATCAGGCCGGGAGCGTCGGTGAGGTAATATTCGCGCAGAACATTATCGGCTCTAACGTGGTCCAACACCTCCAGCAGGTCGCGGCAGTTGAACACATAGTAGCTCCTGTTGACCTCGGTGATCTGGAGTTGTCCGTCGGTGGCGTCTTTCTCTTCGACGATGCCGATGAAATTCCCCTGGGCGTCGCGGAGTATTCGTCCCAACCCGGTGGGGTTCTTCTTCTGCACGGTGCCGATGATACAGGCGGCCGGCCGACGGTCGAACTCCTCAAACAATGTTGCGATCGACTCGGGCTGGGCGAGTGGTGAATCGCCGGTCATTACCAGCACCGGCCCGTCATAATCGGCAAGCAGTTCGCAGCAGGCCATCACCGCGTGTCCGGTGCCAAGCTGTTCGGTCTGAAGGGCGAATTCCACGTTGTAGCGGCCATCCAAGGCCGACCGGACCAGTTCGCCCCGATAGCCGACCACCACGACCGTCCGCTCGACACCTCCTTCGGCCAGGGCGTCCAGCAGATATTCAATCATCGGCCGCCGGCAGACTTCGATCAACACCTTAGGCAGGTCGGAGTTCATCCGGATGCCCTTTCCGGCGGCCAGCACGATGGCTATGTTTCGGATCATCATTCAAATGAAAACACAGTAGGCGACACACCAAAGTAGCCCGACAACTTCCCGATCTGGTCGCGAGTCAGCCGCCGACGGCCTGCAATCACCGCGGACAGCGTGGGAGCTGCGATGCCGGTATCTCGCTCAATTTGGGCGCGAGTCACTTCCCTAGCCTCAATAAGGTGATCCAATATGTCGGCATCGCTGACCCGTTGTCGCGGGAAGTTTTTCTTTTCGTAAGCCTCAATGAGTTGAACCAGGATAGACAGATAGCCGTTTTCGCCGCGTGCGAGTTTCCCGGTCCTCACTTTTTTCTTCAGCAGATCGTTGGCCAATACCAGGGCCTGCTTATGAACATCCGCCGATTCAATAGGCAAGAGCGGAAAGCTCCGGATTAGCCTGAGATAGTCCTTGGGCGCAGGAGCCGGCACGCGCGCCACCGACTTCTTGGTCTTGATCTTAATCGCATTCGCACTCATTTTTCCACCTACCCTTGTCGTACTGCTGGTGAGTCAGTACGTAGCGGACGGAGACGACCTGAAGTTCATAGTCGATTATTGTAATGATGCGAAACGAGCCGCCTTGCACGTCGAACACCGCGCACAAGCCAGCCTTGGAGGCCTTGACGTAAGTCTGTAGTCTGTTTGACATCAGCCCATTTTTCCCAGTCCGCAGCCTCAACCGTCTGCAACCATCGGTCGAATTGACGCCACGCCGCGCGTCGCTTCCGGCAAAATGCGTCGATATGTTCGGTGCCGATTATGCGCATCGCCGGTGACGCACAGGGGCGTGTATACGGACAGCCATTTTCTCCTTCTATCTTAACATACCGTTAAGGCACGTCAAGGTGGGCAGAAGGCAGAGAATGCGGGCACTTCGCACGAAACTGCATAGGACTCCCGTTGACACAGATGCTGGCAAGGCTAAAATGCTGAGTTTTCCCGGTGCAGGTGGTTCTGGCCCGGGGTTATTACTTTCCAGCCAAATTGCCGTCTGATCAGGGGGCGGCCCATCCGGAGTGCGGCGTTGGAAGAAGCCATTCAAAAAGCCGATGTGCTGATCGAAGCCCTCCAGTGGATCCGTGCGTTCCGCGGCAAGATCACCGTGATCAAGCTGGGCGGGAGCGTCATGGAGGACGACCGCACGATGACCCATCTGCTGCTGGACGTCGTTTTTATGGAGACCGTCGGCATGCGGCCGGTGATCGTCCACGGCGGCGGGGCGGCGATCAGCCGGGCAATGGCCGAGGCCGGACTCAAACCGCGCTTCGTCCAGGGACGACGATATACTGACGATGCGACCCTGGCGATCGTCGAACGCGTCCTGGCCGGCGAAGTCAACGAACAACTCGCCCGGCAAATCAACCAACTCGGCGGTCGGGCCGAACCGCTGAACTTCCGTACCAACAACGTGCTCGCCGGCGAGCGAATCCGGCTGTTGGGCGACGACGCCCGGCCGCTCGATCTGGGGCACGTCGGACGGGTTACCCGGGTGGATCGAAATGCAATCGAACTGCTATGCCAATCGGGCATCGTGCCGGTGATCCCCTCGATGTGCATTACCGAGCAGGGCGAAAAGCTCAACGTCAACGCCGACACCGCCGCTACCGCGGTTGCCCAGGCGCTTCGGGCCGAGAAACTCGTCTACCTCAGCGACGTCAACGGAGTCCGCCGTAATAAGGACGACCCTAATTCGTTAGTACACTCGCTCAGTGCGGAGGAAGCACAAGCGATGATCGAGTCGGGCACGATCGAGGCAGGCATGATCCCAAAAGTCCAGGCCTGCCTGGAAACCCTCGAACAAGGCGTACACAAGGTCCACATCATCGACGGCTGCCTGCGGCATTCGCTGCTGTTGGAAGTCTATACGAGCAAAGGAGTGGGAACGGAGATTGTCAGGGAAAGTGGAGAGTGGAGAGTGGAGAGTGGAGAGTTTAGCCCCGGCGTCCACGCCGGGAAAGCACTGTTTGAAAAGGAGAAGTGCCGTGAATCGCAATGCCCCGATGAGTTCTGAGGAAACGATCGAGTTGTTCGAGCGGTACGTGATTCCCAACTACGGCCGGTTTCCGGTGTCGCTGGTCCGTGGTGAAAGGTCGTATGTCTGGGACAGCGAAGGGAACCGCTACCTGGACCTGTTCCCCGGCTGGGGGTGCAATCTGCTGGGTCACTGCCCGCCGCCGGTGGTCGAGGCAGTACGCGACCAGGTGGGACGGCTGATCCACGTCCCGAACACCTGGTACATGGAGGCCCAGGGCCGCTGGGCCGAGGCCTTGAGCGAGCGGAGCTTCGGCGGGCAGGCCTTTTTCTGCAACTCGGGTACCGAGGCGAACGAGGCGGCCATCAAACTGGCCCGACTGCATACGGCAAAGCAGAAATACAAGATCATCACCTTCGAGGGCGGATTTCACGGCCGCACGCTCGGCAGCACCGCGGCCACCGCCCAGCCGAAGTACCACGAGGGTCTGGGCCCGCTGATGGCCGGCTTCCTCTACGCGCCCTTCGGCGACCTGGAAGCGGTGAGCGAACTGGTGGACGACGAAACGGCCGCCATCCTCGTCGAGCCGGTCCAGGGCGAAGGAGGAATCCGGATTCCACCCGAGGGGTTCCTGGCCGGACTGCGAAAGCTGGCCGATGAGAACGCCCTACTGTTGATCTTCGACGAAGTGCAAAGCGGGTTCGGACGGACGGGTGATTGGTTTGCGTACCAGGGCTTTGACGTGGTGCCCGACGTGATGACCTTGGCCAAGGCGATTTGTGGCGGCCTGGCCGGCGGGGCAATGTTGACTACCGCCGAGATCGCCCGTAGCCTGCGCCCGGGAATGCACGCGGCCACGTTCGGCGGCAATCCGATCGCCGCTCGGGCCGGCCTGGCAGCCATAGAAATGATCGAAAACGAAAATCTCCTGGACAACGCCAGGCGGTTAAGCGACCTGTTCCGCGAGCGTTTCGGGCAGCTTAAGCAAGAGACCGACCTGATCCGCGAGGTCCGTATCTGCGGGCTGATGATCGGCATCGAATTGACGATCGAAGCCGCTGCGGTGGTCAAGGCCTGCACGGATCGCAAGCTGCTGGTCAACTGCACCCATGGCACCGTGATCCGGTTGTTGCCCGCCATGAACCTCACCGACGAGCAGGCGCAGCAGGGCTGTGACATTCTGGCCGAGGTTATCAAAGGGCAGTCTGGCGGGAGTCGGCCTACCGTTTAGCCGCCGGGCTTCCCGGCGCGTTGCTGGGTGTCAATACGCTCGAACGCAAACGCGCCGGGCAAGCCCGGCGGCTAAACGACTATTGGAAATGTCAACGACTCCACAACCCTTTGGAAGTAACCGCAAGGAACGTGCCGATGCGACACCTGATCACACTGGCCGATCTGACGCCGGTCGAAATCGACCGCATCTTCTCGATCACCGAGGACATGAAGAATAAGTTCCAGAAGGGGCTCCGCGAGCCGCTGTTGCCCGGTCGCGTGATGGCCCTGCTGTTCGAGAAGCAATCGTTGCGTACTCGGGTGAGCTTCGAGGCAGGTATGACCCACCTGGGTGGAAGTTCCCTGTTCCTGGGTCCCGACGTGGGTTTCGGCCGCCGCGAGAGTATCGCCGATTTCGGACGCACCCTGAGCGAGTACGTCGACGTGATCGTGGTCCGGGCGAACTGCCACCAGACGGTCGTCGACCTGGCGGAGCACTGCTCATGCTCGGTGATCAACGGCCTGACGGACTTTGCCCATCCTTGCCAGGCGATGGCCGATCTGTATACCATCCGCGAAGTGGCCGGCCCGCTTCAGGGACGTACCTTGGCGTGGATCGGCGATGCGAACAATGTCGTCCGAAGTCTGGCTGTAGGCTGCGGCAAGGTCGGCATAAAGCTGGTGATGGCCACGCCCGAAAAATACCGGTTCGACGACCAGACTCTCGCCTGGCTGAAGCGCGAGGTGCCCGACCTGGAACTGACGGTCACCGCCGACCCGGTCGAAGCGGTGGGCGATGCGCTGGTCGTCTATACCGACGTTTGGGCCAGCATGGGCCAGGAGAGCGAACGGAAGACCCGCCGCCGCGACTTTGCCGACTACCAGGTCAACGCCCGGTTGATGTCGCACGCGCAGAAGGGTGCCCTGTTTATGCACTGCCTGCCGGCCCGACGCGGCGAAGAGGTCACCGACGAAGTGATCGACGGCCCGACAAGCATTGTGGTCCGCCAGGCCGCCAATCGGATGCACGCCCAAAAGGGCATTTTGGCCTGGATGCTAGGCGCGAAAGCGTGAGGTGGGAATCCCAAATCCCGTAACACTTCAGCCATTTGAAGTAGTTTTCGTAAAAAACAGCGTAATAGCCGGGACGCAACGCGTCGCGGTAATACACCCGCGGGACGTTGTCCCCCGGCTATTGCCCGAGAATCACGCGAAAACTTCATTCGGCTGAAGGGCTAGAGCGGATTGCCGGGGCTTGGGCGCCAGGCGGCGATTTGCTAGCATGGGTGCATGGCTACCACCCCTATGATGAAGCAGTACCGGGAGGCGAAACGCGCGTGTCCCGATGCGATTCTGCTGTTCCGGATGGGGGATTTCTATGAGCTGTTCTTCGACGATGCGAAGACCGCGGCCGCAACGCTCAACCTGGCCCTGACCAGCCGGGAAAAAGGCGAAAACCCGATCCCCATGGCCGGCTTTCCCCACCACCAGTTGGAAAGCTACCTGGGCAAGCTGATCGCGGCGGGGATGCGCGTGGCCGTCTGTGAGCAGGTCGAGGACCCGAAAAAGGCCAAAGGGCTCGTCCGCCGCGAGGTCACCCGGATCGTTACTCCCGGCACCGTCACCGACGAGGCCCTGCTGGACCCCCGGCAGAGTAACTACCTGGCGGCGGTTGCGCCGGGCGAGCCGGCAGGCTTGGCGTGGGTGGAGCTATCGACGGGTCGGTTCGTGGCGGCCGCTTTTTCGCCGGGCGAGCTGACCGATCAGATCGCACGGATCGCCCCGGCCGAGTGCCTGCTGAGCGAGCAGGCCGAGCCGCTGCCGGCGGTGCTCGACGAGCGGATGATGGTCACCAAGCGTCCGGCCTGGGCCTTCTCCAACGAGACGGCCCGGGAGACGCTCTCGAAGCATTTTGGGACCGCCGGGCTGGAAGGCTTTGGCTGGAGGGAGCCGACCGACGGGAAGGGCGACGCGGCGGCGATCCGGGCCGCCGGAGCGGTCCTCGATTACCTGACCGAGACCCAGAAAACCTCCCTGGACCACGTCGAGAGTCTGATCCCCTACCGGACGGCCGGGACGCTCGAGATCGACCAGTCCAGCCGCCGCAGCCTTGAGATCGCGCGGACCATCCGCGACGGACGACGCGACGGCTCGCTGCTGGCCGTGCTCGACCGGACGGTCACCGCGATGGGCTCGCGGCTGCTGGCCGATTGGGTGGCCAATCCGCTGACCGACGCGGCGGCGATCCGGGCCCGACACGATGCGGTCGAAGAGTTGCTCGGCGAAGCGGCACTGGCGGCCGATCTGCACGAAACGCTGCGCCGGGTCTACGACGTCGAGCGGCTGTTGGCCCGGGTGACCACCGGCAGGGCCAGCCCGCGAGACTTGAGCTTCCTGGGCCGCACGCTCCGCTGCCTGCCGGGCCTGAAGGCCAAGCTGACCGCCCGGACAAGCCAGCTGCTAAATGAGTTGGAGGCGGAGATTGATCTGTGTACCGAGCTGCGCGGCAAGCTCGAGGCCGCGCTGGCACCTGACTGCCCCTTGTCCAGCCGCGAGGGCGGTTTCATTCGCGACGGGTTCAACACCCGGCTGGATGAGCTGCGCGAGCTAACCCGGGGCGGCAAGCAGTGGATCGCCCAATACCAAGCCCAGGAGACACGCCGGGCCGGTATCCCCAACCTGAAGGTCGGCTTCAACCGGGTCTTCGGATACTACATCGAGGTGACCAACACGCACCGTGAAAAGATCCCCGAGGATTACATCCGTAAGCAAACGCTCAAGAACGCCGAGCGATACATCACGCCGGAACTAAAGGAATACGAAGAAAAGGTCCTCACGGCCGACGAGAAGGCGAAGGAACTGGAGTACGACTTGTTTGTTGAGCTGCGTGAGTCGGTGGCGGCGTCACGACGTCGGATGCAGGCGACCGCGGCGGTGCTGGCCCAACTCGACGTGCTGGTGGCGCTAGCCGAACTGGCCCGCCGGCGGAACTACTGCCGCCCGGAAATGGTTGAAGAGCCAGCGCTGCGGATCGTCGACGGCCGGCATCCGGTCCTCGATATTGTCGAGCCGGAGGGGACGTTTGTGCCCAACGACACGATGACCGGCGGCGAGTCGGGCACGATATTGTTGATTACCGGTCCGAACATGTCGGGTAAGAGCACCTACATCCGGCAGGTTGCACTGATCACGCTGATGGCCCAGATCGGCAGCTTCGTGCCAGCGCGTGAGGCCACCATTGGGATCGCCGACCGAATTTTCGCCCGCGTCGGGGCCAGCGACGAGTTGACCCGCGGCCAGAGCACCTTTATGGTCGAGATGATCGAGACCGCCCGGATACTGAACACGGCCAGCCGGCGGAGCCTGGTAATCCTGGACGAGATCGGCCGGGGCACAAGCACCTACGACGGGATATCGCTGGCCTGGTCGGTCGTGGAGTTCCTGCACGAGCACGTCGGCTGCCGGACGTTGTTTGCCACCCATTATCACGAACTGACCGACCTGGAGCAGTCGCTCGCGGACGTGAAGAACCTCAACGTGGCGGTCCGCGAGTGGCAGGACGACGTAGTATTTCTGCACAAGATCGTAGACGGGTCGGCGGACAAGAGCTACGGGATCCACGTGGCCCGGCTGGCTGGCGTACCGCGCGAGGTGCTCGAGCGGAGCAAGGAAATCCTTGCCCAATTGGAGGAGGAGCACCTGGACGCGACAGGCCGCGCGAAGATCGCCCAGCACGTTGATACCCCAAAGTCGGCCGAGATCCAATTGACGCTGTTCGGTCAGGCGGACCACCCGCTGCTGGACGAGCTGCGCAAAATCGACCTCAGCGCAACCACGCCGCTGGCGGCCATGCAGTTGATCGAACAGTGGCAGGAGGCGTTGGCGAAGGAGGAGAAGAAGAGTTGATTAGGGATTGGGGAGTGGGGGGTACGTGGTTTTCACGACAAACGCCCGCCGACTGCGTTCGGCGGGTTAGCCGTCGCACTAGCCAAGCCACTTGCGGCTTAGGAGTTGTCCAAGAACAACTTCCCATAGATTGTTTAGCGGCCGACGGTACGTCGGCCTGAATCATGCAGCATTTTGGCCGACGTACCGTCGGCCGCTAAACGGAAGATGGTCAAAAAGCAGGAAGTTGTTTCTGGACAACCACTTAGCCGTGGACCGACACCTGGTGGGAATGCTGCCGGCGAGAAAACCGGTTGACACCGGGCCCGCAAAAGCGTACACTTAATGTGTGCACTTCACTTCAAGGAGAATATAGCGATGAAAGCATCTATCCTGGACCTGAGACGACGCATGGCGGACGTGCTGCGGGCACTGGAGCGCAACGAGCCGGTGACCATTCTTTATCGGGGCCAGGAAAAGGGAATCATTTATCCTACGACTGCTACTAAGAACCGCGCCGGTTCCATTTTAGACCACGACGCCTTTGGCATGTGGAAGGACCATGAGGCGATGCAAGATGTCGATCAGGCGGTGCGTAGCCTGAGGAAGGGACGGTTCCATGCTATTTGATACGGACGTCCTGATTTGGGTCTTCCGAGGCAACCGCAGGGCCGCGAAGATTCTCGAATCCACCGAACTGCGGCATCTTTCGGTCGTCACCTATATGGAGTTGTTGCAGGGAGCGCGTGATAAGCAGGAATTGAAGATGATCAAAGGGTTTCTCTCCGATTTTGGGCTTGGCATGTTACCCTTGAGTGAGAACATCGGTCACCGCGCCTCGATCTACATGGAGGAATACAGGCTAAAGGTTGGAATGTGCCTAGCCGACGCCATAATTGCTGCCACGGCGGTGGAAGCACAGTTCACGCTTTGTACGGCAAATCGCAAGCACTACAAGCCAATCAGCGATCTCGATGTCAAGATATTCCGACCGTAGTAATGCCGGCCTAGCTATGATCCTCGCGGCAGCACTGCTGGGCAGTCCGGCGGCGACGGCACAAACTGCGTCATCCCAAGCTGAACCGAAGGCAGCCAAAGTGGCACTTGTTTACTCGAAGAAATATGAGATCAACCTGGCCGGGCTCGAACGGGTGCACGTGTTCGATATCCACAAATATGCGAAAATCGCGAAACAACTGGTCAAAGATGGCTTGCTGTCCGAGCACGATTTTCACGTGCCCAAGGAGCTTCGACGCGACCAGATACTGCTTGTGCATACGCCCGAGTTCCTCGAAAGCCTGAAGGACTCCCGCGCGGTGGCCGCGTATCTCGAGGCGCCGCTGGCGGCCATATTGCCCGTGCGAGTAATGGAAGCGGGCATGCTGCGGCCGTTTCGGTACGCGTCCGGCGGGACGATCCTGGCGGCCCGGCTGGCGCTGAAACACGGCCTGGCGATCAACGGCGGCGGCGGCTATCACCACGCCAGGCCAGATCGGGGCGAAGGGTTCTGCGTCTATGCCGACATGCCGATCGCGATTCGCCTATTGCAAAACGAGAAGCTGATCCGCCGCGTGCTGGTGGTCGACCTGGACGTGCACCAGGGCGACGGAACGATTGTCTGCTGCCGTGGCGACGACAGGGTGTTTACGTTCTCGATGCACCAGGGCAACATTTATCCAGTGCCCAAGCAGAAGGGCGATCTGGATATCGAGTTGGAGGCCGGCACCGACGATGATACGTACCTGCGGATTCTGCGGCGGACACTGCCTGGTGTGATCGACCGGAGCCGGCCCGATCTGGTGATCTTCCAGGCCGGCTGCGACACCCTGGCCGGCGACCCGTTGGCCGGTTTGGCCATGACCGAAGAGGGGATCGTTGCCCGTGATGCTTACGTGATCGACACTTGTGTACAGCGGGGCATCCCGGTAGTCATGACCCTTGGCGGCGGTTACAGTAGACAGGCGTGGAAGGTGCAGTACGCCAGCATCCGGCGGATCATCGAGAAGCACGGCGCAGTGCGACGGGGATCGAGGATTGCAAATTGAAAATTGAGAATTGCAAATTGCAAATCTATTAGTGAAAGGGAACGCTGTGAAGGATATCTTCATCACCGAGAACTTCTTGCTGCAAAGCAAGCGGGCAGTGAAGCTGTACCATGAGTATGCCCGCGAGTTGCCCATTATCGACTACCATTGCCACTTGCCGCCGCAACAGATCGCCGAAGATCACAAGTTCGAGAACCTGACCCAGGCATGGCTGTACGGCGACCACTACAAGTGGCGGGCGATGCGGGCCGCCGGCGTGGCCGAGCGGTACTGTACGGGCGACGCCTCCGACTGGGAGAAGTTCCAGAAATGGGCCGAAACCGCCCCCAAAACGCTCCGCAATCCGCTCTATCACTGGACACACCTGGAACTGAAACGGCCGCTGGGCATTAGCGACCGACTGCTGGGCCCCAAGACGGCCAAGGGTATCTACGATGAGGTGGGTACCCTGCTGGCCAAGGACGAATTCTCCTGCCGTGGGATCATGCGTCAGATGAACGTAGTGCTCGTGTGCACCACCGACGATCCGGTGGACAGTCTGGAACACCACGCGATGATTGCGGTCGATGCGTCGTTTCCGATCAAGGTTCTGCCGGCCTTCCGGCCCGACAAGGCGATGGCGGTCGCCTCGCCCGAGCCGTTCAACGCCTGGGTCGATCGGCTGGCCGAGATCAGCAACGTGGATATCAAGGACGATTTTGCAACGTACATCGAGGCCCTGCGCCAGCGCCACGATTTCTTCCACAGCATGGGTTGTCGGCTCTCGGACCACGGCGTGGAAACCCTGTACGCCGAGGACTATACCGACTCGGAGATCAGCACGGTCTTTCGCCGCATCCGCCGGGGTAACGAGCTTCGACCGGCCGAAATGCTACAGTTCCGCTCTGCCATGCTCTACGAACTGGCGCTGCTCGACCACGAGAAGGGTTGGACGCAGCAATACCACGTCGGGGCGCTGCGAAACAACAACTCGCGGTCTTTCGAGTCGCTGGGTCCCGACACGGGCTTCGATTCAATCGGCGATTTCCAACTCGCCCAAACCATGTCAAAATTCCTCGACCGGCTCGATCGCGACGACCGGCTGGCCAAAACAATCATCTACAACCTCAACCCAGCCGACAACGACCTGGTGGCCACCATGCTGGGCAACTTCCAGGACGGCACAGTGCCCGGCAAAATGCAGTTCGGCAGCGCATGGTGGTTCCTCGATCAGAAAGACGGCATGGAGAAACAGCTCAACTCGCTCTCAAACCAGGGCCTCCTAAGCGGTTTCGTCGGCATGTTGACCGACAGCCGCTCGTTCCTATCCTATCCCCGCCACGAATACTTCCGCCGCATCCTCTGCAACCTCCTGGGCACCGAGATGGAACAAGGCCTGCTGCCGGACGACATAAAAATGATCGGCCCGTTGGTCCAAGACATCTGCTACAACAACGCGGCCAAGTACTTCGGGTTCGAGCTTTAGCGTTCCTATTATCCGAGTGGCCGAAACGCCCCGGGACTGCGGTCCCGGGGAGATTGTAGCGGTCAACTCGCATTTGGAACTACTGAAACTGTAATTTGCAGACAGCGAGAGGACTGAAAAACCGGCTATGAATAGAACTCCCACTGTCCGACGGCCTCGAATGCGTTTTTGATGTGCTCGATCTTTGGGCGTCGTTGGCCTTTGGGCCAGGTGATGGCGATTACGTCGAATCGGGCAGGGTACTCCAGCAGGCCGTGGCGTTTCAGGAAGGTGACGGCCAAGCGGGTCAGTTGGCGCTGCTTGGCCTGATCGACTGCTTCGGCCGGATGGCCGGCCTGGTGCGTTTGGCGGGTCTTCACCTCGACGAAAACGATTGTGCGGTGCCGGACGGCCACCAGGTCGAGTTCGCCCGGCTGCAAGCGACTGCCGCGGGCGACGATCTTGTAGCCGCGGCGCTTCAGGTACCGGGCGGCAGCCGCCTCGCCCCGCCGGCCCAGCGACTTCTCAGGGAAAAGCCAGCGGAGCCAGTTCGAGACAGCCACAGGCACGGCCATGATGCAACTCGCAGAAAATAACATACTGGGTCAACGCGAATATCGAATATCGAACAAGGAATGTCGAAGGATGAAATCAAACAGAAGGCGAAACAGCGACGGCACTTCGTACTTCGACATTCCTTGTTCGATATTCGACATTCATTCAAGTTGCCTAACCTAACCCCTCGCCCCTATCCCCTGGCCCCTTTCTTGCTCGCCAGTTCTTCTCGTTTCTTTGGATCGACGCGGCGTTGCTTTAGCCGGACGGCCTTTCCGGTCCGGTCGCGGAGGTAGTAGAGTTTGGCGCGGCGGACAACGCCGGATCGCTGGACCTCGACCTTGGCAATCCGCGGCGATTGCAAGGGGAATTTGCGCTCGACGCCCTGGCCCTGTACGATCCGGCGGACGGTGAACATCTCGCGTGTGCCGGAGCCGTTCCGCGCAATCACCAGGCCGGAGAATATCTGTATCCGCTCTTTCTCGCCTTCGAGGATGCGGCAGTGCACGTCGACCGTGTCGCCGATCTCGAAGTACGGCACTTGCTCCTTTATGCTGGTCTTCTCGACCAAGTTCATCAATTGCTGACTCATGGTTTTTCCTTTCGTAAATCTAATCGGCGACGGGAAGTCACCTCATGCGGCCCTGTTCTGTATCGCTAATAGCCGGGAGGCAACGCCTCGCGGGGCGGCCCGGGGGGCGTTGCCTCCCGGCTATTATTCCCAACGTGCTGGTCAGGCAACTGTTTATCCAACAGGTCTGCCCGGCGTGAGTGGGTTCGCTCTCGGCTGTTTTCCTCTCGCCATCGGGCTATCTGTTGGTGGTTTCCGCTGAGCAAGACCGGCGGCGCCTCCAGGCCGCGGTACACGCGCGGGCGGGTGTACTGGGCGAACTCCAGCAGCCGCTGTTCACCCGAGAACGAATCGTCGCTGCTGCTTAGTTCATCTCCCAGCACGCCCGGCACCAGCCGCACAACCGCGTCGATGATCGCCATAGCGGCGACTTCACCCCCGCTGAGGACGAAGTCGCCGATCGAAATCTCCTCCGGCTGAAGTATCACGCGGATCCTCTCGTCAAAACCTTCGTAGCGGCCACATAGCAAGAGTATCCGGTGGTGTTCGGCCAGTCGTTCGACAGCCGGCTGATCGAGCCGCCGTCCTTGCGGTGTGAGCATGACCAGGTGGCCGGGGTCCGGATCATGCCGGCGAACCGCTTCCACGCACTCGACGACCGGCTCGACCTTCAGCACCATGCCGGGCCCGCCCCCGAAGGGACGATCGTCGACCGAGTGGTGTTTATCTTGGGCCCAGTGGCGAATGTCGTGCAATTGCACGTCGACCAGGCCCGCTTCAATCGCACGCTTCAACAGGCTCTCGGCCAGGTATCCCTGGAAGATTTCGGGAAACAGGGTTAAGAGGTCGAAGCGCATTGCAAATTGCAAATTGAAAATCTAATTTGCAATTTGCAATTCTCAATTTGCAATTTGCAATATCTATTTACTCAAAGTGCAAACAGATTGGGACGTTTTGCTCGGAAAACACCGTAGGGACTAGGGATTCGGGACTCGGGACTCGGGGTTATTGAATGCAACCCTCCAGTCCCGAGCCCCGAGCCCCTGTTTTCCAAGCATATCACGTTTTCCCAAATGCTAGCGTTTACAGTTTGAGTATTTATGTAGTGTCTTCAGAAGCGGGCTCTTCCACATCGGTTGTCTCGGTCTTGGGTAATTCCGGGCGGCGCCGGCTTTTGGCGAGCTGCTCCAGGGCGGCCCGCTGCTGCTCGAGGTGCGTTCCCTCGGCGCCGTACTTCTTGATCAGCACCTTGACCTTATCCGACGGCTGGGCGCCGGTGCTCAACCAGTAGTTGATGCGCTGGCCGTTGAGCACAGCCCGGGCATCGACCTCCTGGACCATCGGGTCGTAGGTGCCGAGTTCCTCGAGCACGCGGCCGTCGCGCGGGCTGCGGATATCCATTGCACAAATGCGAAAGAAGGGGCGATGCCGCCGACCCAACTTCTTCATCCGAATACGTACTGACACGTTATTTATCTCCTTTTGTTCGGGTCTCGCGTTTTTTTCGCCGCAGCTCCCTTTTGCGGAGCTTTTTCTGCTGGGCCCGTTCCGTGGGTGTTAGGCGTTTGCCGGTCCCCTTCTTCTGTTTAGCGAATCTGGCGCCCGGGTTGAGCATACCGCCCTGGCCGAGTTGCTGCACGGTCTTCATCCGGTCGCGGATACCCATGCCGGACATGCGCTTCATGACATCGGCGATGCCGTCGAACTGCTTGACCAGTTCGTTGACTTCGTGTGGCTGGACGCCGGCGCCGGCGGCGATCCGGCGGCGGCGGCTCTGGTCGATGACCTTGGAAGGGTTGCGGCGCTCTTCGGGTGTCATCGAGTCGATCACGCCCACCAGGCGGCGCATGTCCTTCTCGGCATCCACCTGGCCGATCATCTCATTCAATCCGCTCATGCCGGGAATCATGCCCATGATCTTGTTCAACGGTCCCAACTTCTTGGTCTGGCCCAGCATTTTTTTGAAGTCGTCGAGTGTGAACTCGCCCTTGCTGAGCCGCTGCTGTTGCTTGGCCATCTCTTCCTGGTCGAACTTCTGCTGTGCCTGCTCGACCAGCGAGAGGACGTCGCCCATGCCCAGGATCCGGCCGGCCATGCGATCCGGATGGAACTCCTCCAGTGCGTCGAGGTGTTCTCCTGTGCCGACGAACTTGATCGGCACGCCGGTGACCGCCTTGACCGACAGTGCCGCCCCGCCCCGGGCGTCGCCGTCAAGTTTGGTCATGATCACGCCGTCCAACTCCAGCGCTTCGTTGAAGGCCTTGGCACTGTTGACGGCGTCCTGGCCGGTCATCGCGTCGACCACCAGGTAGACCTGGTCCGGCTGCATGCGGTCGTCGATCTTCGAGAGTTGATCCATCAACTCCCGGTCCACGTGCAGACGTCCGGCCGTGTCGAGGATCAGCAGGTCGGCCTCCGACGCCTTGGCCGCCCTGACCGCAGCCTGGCAGACCTTCACCGGATCGGTGGCGGCGGTCTCGACGTAGACCGGCAGGCCGAGCTGCTCGCCGAGCACCTGCAACTGGTCGATGGCGGCCGGGCGCTGCAAGTCGGCTGCCACCAGCATTGGCTTGCGGCCGCGCCCATGCACCAACCGGCCCAGCTTCCCACAGGTGGTCGTCTTACCGGACCCTTGCAGGCCGCAGAGCATCAGCACCGGCAGATCACCCCGCAGGTGCAGCGAGTGGTCCACCGGGCCCATCAGGTTGATCAGCTCCTGGTGGACGATCCCAACGAGCTGCTCGGACGGATCCAGCGATTTGAGCACCCGTTCGCCTATGGCCTGCTCGGTGAGCCGAGCCATGAAGTCCTTGGCGACCGAGAAGCTAACGTCGGCCTCCAGCAGGGCTTGCCGCACCAGGCCGAGGCCCTCGCGCATGTTGGCCTCGGTCAGCCTGCCGCGACCCCGCAGGCTCTTGATCGCCGATGACAAGTTTTGCGAAAGCGATTCAAACATGGCTTCGTGTAACCTTGTAATACTAGCGGACATTGGGCCGGTTTGGCAATACGGGCCTCACGCCAGAAAGCATGCCACCTCCAGCGAGGGGACTTTGCCCACCAGTCCGAACATCTCTTGTAGCAACACACCCACCTGAGTACCCAGTATTGGGTACTCCGTACCGAGTTGCCAAGCCGTAAGCGGTTATCGGTTCTTCATTCTCGGATCGAGTGCATCGCGCAACCCGTCGCCGAGGAAGTTCAGCGCCAACAGAGTCAGCCCCAACGCCAGGCCGGGGAACACGACCAGCCACCAGTAGATCCGTACCGGCGTGATGGCCTGGACGCCTTCGTTGGCCAGCAGTCCCCAGGAGACGTCGGGCGGCTCGACGCCCAGGCCCAGGAACGACAAAAACGCCTCGAACAGCATCACCCGGGGAATCGTCAGCGTCAAGTATACGATGACCACGCTGAGCAAGTTGGGCACCAGGTGCATGAAGATGATCCGCATCCGGCTGGCGCCGATGGTACGCGCGGCCTCGACGAACTGCTCGTGCTTCAGCGAAATCACCTGTCCGCGGACGACCCGGGCCATCGTCAGCCAGTAGATCGCACCGACCACGAAGAAGAAAATCACGATTCGATTGATCCCGTACCGTTCTTCCAGCGGCTCCTTGATGCCTTCGGCGCTGAGGATCGTAATCAGGAAGATGACCACGAAGATGAACGGGATGGAGTACATCACGTCGACGATGCGCATCATCAGGTTATCGGTCCGCCCGCCGAGGTATCCGGAGATCGTGCCGTAGGAGACGCCGATCACCAGCGAGACCAGCGTGGCGACGAGTCCCACCGCCAGCGAGATTCGCGCGCCCCAAAAGAGCCGCGAGAGCACGTCGCGGCCCAGCTTGTCGGTGCCGCAAAGTGAGGCGATCGACCATTTACCGAACAACGCTACGCGCGCTCGCAGCATGGCGCCGCTAAGGAAACCCAGGTCGCCAAAGCCGGCGGCCAGCGGGTCCTGCTGCAAGTGGTCGTTGCCGCCGGGCAGTTGCAGCGTCTGTTGCATCAGCGGCCAGCCGACCGGCGCGGCGAACTGACGCGACGTATCCACTTGGCGCGGCGGCTGAAGCGGCAACAGCGGCGTCAATACGGCCAATAGCCCCAGCACCACCAAAAACCACAGCGACAGCATGGCCGCACGATTACGGCGCAACCGCCGCCAGGCATCCTGGCCAAGCGAAACGCCCTTGATCGCCCGGGCTTCATCGAGCAGCGCGGCGTAGCGCTGGAGATCGGGTTGGTTATCGGTGGCAGTGCTCAATGTGTTCTCCGATCGTTTAGCGGCCGGGCTTGCCCGGCGTGTTGTTGGATTGCCGGTTCGCTCGACGTGTTGGGGCGGCAGCTCAACTGCCGCCTCAACGCGAGCAACGCGCCGGGCAAGCCCGGCCGCTAAACGGTCTACTCCAACTCCACTCGGGGATCCAAATACGCGTACGAGATGTCCACCAGCAGGTTCATCGTGTACAATAGTGCGGTGTACAATAGCACCAGGCCCATTGCCAGCGTGTAATCACGCTGTGTGGCAGCCTGGATGAAGTGGACGCCCAGGCCCGGGATAGCGAATATCTGCTCCACTACCAGGGAGCCGGTCAGGATGCCGGCAATCGCCGGACCCAGGAACGAGACGACCGGCAGCAAGGCATTCTTCAAGGCATGTCGCAGGACAACTGCCCGGGTGGAAAGGCCCTTGGCGTAGGCCGTGCGGATGTAGTCCTGCGAGAGCACCTCCAACATGCCGGTCCGCATCAGCCGGGCGATGTAGGCGGCGTATGGTGCACCCAGGCAGAAGCCCGGCAGGACCAAGTGCCCCAGTGTTCCCCAACCGGCGGCCGGGAACACCGGCAAGAGGAACACGAATAGGATAATCATAATGCCGGCGATAACGAAGTTCGGCAGCGCGATCCCGATCGTGGCCGCCAGCATTAGCGCAACGTCTACGACCGTCTGTCGCCGTGCTGCCGATATAATGCCGGCCGTCAGTCCCAGCGACAGCGCAAAAAACAGGGCCACGATGCCCAACGAGGCTGAAATCGGAAACCCCTGGGCAATGATCTCGTTCACACGAAAATCGGCCAGCCGGAAACTGTAGCCTAAATCGAGCCGCAGCGTGTTTCCCAATTCCCGGCCGTACTGCTTCCAGAGCGGTTCGTCCAGGTGGTAGCGCTTTTCCAGGTTGGCCTTGATCTCCGGATCGAGGGTCCGCTCCTGGTCCAGCGGCCCGCCCGGTACCGACCGCATCAGGAAGAAGCTCACCGTGAACACCACCCACAGCGTAATCGCCATCCAGACCAAGCGTTTGAGGATAAAGGCGATCACAACCCTTCCTCTTTGAAGATGCGTGCCTTCTGCTCCCGGTCGATCCAAATTGCCCACAACGGATGCACGTCCTGGATGTTTGGATAGAATCCCTTCACGTATGGCCGGATCATCGACGTGGAGACGTAGAAGTAGATCGGTATGATGGGCAACTGGTCCATCAGAATTTGCTCGGCCTGGTGGAAGTACTGCATCCGCTTCGAGGCGTCCTTTTCCCGTTGGGCCGCCTCGACCAGTTTATCGTACCGGGGATTTCCCCATCCGGTCTGATTCTGCGGCCCGTCGCTGACGAACATATCGAGGAACGTATTGGGGTCGACGTAATCGCCGATCCATCCGGCCCGGGCAATCTGGTACTTCTTCTGTCGCCTGGCGCTGAGGTATGCGGCCCATTCCTGGTTCCTAAGCCGCACGTCGATCCCCAGGGCGCGCTTCCACTGCGACTGAATCAGCTCGGCGATTGCCCGGTGGGCTTCGCTGGTATTGTAGAGGATTTCGATTTTCGGGCATCCACGGCCGCCCGGGTAGCCGGCCTCGGCCAACAGCCGCCGGGCTTCTTCTACGTTGTACCGGCCACACTGGGCCGGAACGTAGTCGACGTACTTGGAAACCTCCGGCGGCACGAGACTCCTGGCTGGTGTCTGGCCGGCCCGGGTCACCTTCTCCACGATCTGCCGCTTGTCGATCGAAAGCGCCAGCGCCCGACGTACCCGAACGTCGTCCAGCGGTCGCTTCGTCGTGTTGATGATGTAGTAATAGACTGCCAGAAACGGCGCCGGGTTGAAATCGGCCTGCTCGCGCCGCATCAGGTCGGGCACGATCTCGGTGGGCACCGTGCTGATCCAGTCGGCCTGGCCGGTCAAATAGAGATTCAGCGTCGTAGTGTTCGACTTCACTGCCAGCGCATCGACCACCTTAAGACGCACATTGTCGCGGTTCCAGTACGTCGTGCTCTTGACCAGCCGGATGCGGTCGCGGATCCGCCGGAACTTCAACCGAAATGGCCCGTTGCAGACGATGTTCTCTGGCTTGGTCCACACCGGATAACCGTGCGTCTCGACACACCGACGGTTGACCGGAGACATCGGATAGAAGCCCATCAGGTTCAAGAAGTACGGCACCGGGTGCCTGAGTCGTATTCGCAGCGTGCGATCGTCGAGCGCACGGATGCCGACGGACCGGAAATCGTAGATCAGCCACTGGTAGTCTTCGGTGCCCGCTTCGGTTGCCCCCTTCTGGAACTGTCGCTGTCGTCCGTCGACTTTAACGACATACACGGGTTCGTTGGGCAGTGCCACCTTTTTGTGCTTAATATCCAGCAGCTCTCCCCGCAGCGTAATCCCGGCCGCGTATGGCAGCGCGCCGGGTGGTTTCTCCTTTAGCTCGATCTCGACTGGGTCGCCGATCATCACCTTGCCGCTGGAGTATTTTTGGGCCCCGACCACGTACCACATCTCGTACGCATACTCCGAAGCGGTCGCCGGATGCAGGAAACGGCGAAACGACCAGGCGAAGTCGTGGGCCGTCACGGGCGTTGCGTCCGACCAGAGCGCGCCGCGGCGAATATCAAAGGTGTAAGTCAGCTCATCATCGGAGATGTCCCACGATTGGGCCATGCCGGGGATCGGCTTGAGCGTTTTGGGGTGCCAACGGCAGAGCCCCTCGAAGAGCGCGCCAACAATTCGCCCCTCCGGTTGCCCGGTGACGATGGCCGGATCGACCGTCTTGATCTCGTCGCCGTTGCAGAAGGTGAAATCGGCCTCAGGCAGTGTGCCGAACGACACCGCCCAGACCATCACCGCCAGGCAAACCGCGGCAATAAGGTAAGGAACCGCTTTCTTCATCATTTTTGTTAACCTGCGTATTCCAGGCAGGAAATAATGGCCGGCCTGATGATAGACCCGGAAATCGCACTTTTCAAGAGTTCGTGTAAAGTGTAGAATTCGATACGTGCTGAGCAACCGGCCCTCTCGAGACCTAACTGCCGCATTCTACGGTGGTTGCGATTCGCTTCGGCACAGTCAGGGCTTGTCTTGAGCTAGTCAGGTTTTTTTCGAGATTCACGTCTCGTTTTGGATGAATCGGAGTGTTGTGCACGTCTATTGTTTGAGAGGGCGTGCGCACAGGTACCGTAGCGTTTTTTGCGCTACACCGGGGTCAGGAACACATCCGGCATTCGAGAACTGGGTGGAGATTCCTGGCCCCATTTCTTTGGCCGCTTGCAGCTTAAGCGCCAGACGACCCCGTCGAACGCAGTCGGCGGGCGTTTGGGACGAATGATGACAGATGACCAATGACGAATAAGGCCGCCGACCCGCGAAGGCCCCCATCCGGACCATTCGTCATTCCCACCCCAGCTTACCCTTGACTATGATGGCCGCCGGTTGATAGACTTGTGCGTTTGGAAGTATGTGGGTGTTGCCGATAGTAGCACCCGACTGGCTCTGATGAGGGTTTTGCGGTGCCTGCTACGTGTGTGGTCGGATTGCAGTGGGGTGATGAGGCCAAGGGGAAGATCGTCGATCTGCTGACCGAGCGGCACGATATCGTGGTCCGCTACCAAGGAGGGGCCAACGCGGGCCATACGGTCGTTACCGGCGGCGAAACCTATAAGCTGTCGCTGGTGCCCAGCGGCATCTTCCGGCCCGAGGTCCAGTGCGTGCTGGCCGGCGGCGTGGTGCTCGACCCGGCCGCCCTGCTCGAAGAAATCGACGCACTGACCGCCCGAGGTATCAAGGTCGCCGAGAATCTGATGCTCAGCGACCGCGCGCACGTGATCTTCCCCTGGCACTTCGAAGAGGATCGGCTGCTCGACCGGCAGTGCACAAGTGGCGAGGCGATCGGCACCACAATTCGTGGTATCGGGCCGTGCTATTGCGACAAGGTGGGCCGCTCGCTGGCGGTCCGACTGGGCGACATGTACCGCGCGAGCTTCCGCGGGCAGATCGAGCAGATTGTCGAGGCTAAGAGCCGGGGCCTTGCCGGATTGGGCGGTACGTCCGACGGCGTGCGGATCGATGCCGACGAGATATTCCAGCAATACAGCGAATACGCCCGGCGGTTGAAGCCACACGTGGCCGACACCACGGCCTACCTGCTCGACGCTTTGGAGGCGGACAGGAAGGTGCTCTTTGAGGGCGCCCAGGGTACACTGCTGGACGTCGATCACGGCACATTTCCGTATGTCACCAGCAGCAACAGTTCGGGCGTGGGCGTTTCGTCCGGTTCCGGGGTGCCCGGGCGATACATCACCCGGGTGATCGGCGTGTTGAAGGCCTACGCCACGCGGGTCGGCGGCGGGCCTTTCCCCACCGAACAGGACAACCAGATCGGGCAACACATCCGCGACCGGGGGAACGAGTACGGCACGGTCACGCGCCGGCCGCGTCGATGCGGTTGGTTCGATGCGGTCGCCGCTCGCTACGCTGCGCGCCTAAGCGGCGTCGACGTGCTGGCGATCATGCTGCTGGACGTGCCGAGCCAATTGCCCGAGTTGAATATCTGCACGGCCTATGAGTTGGACGGGCGCCGGACGACCGATTTTCCCGGCCACGTGGACGACCTGCGCAAGGTGGTCCCGGTCTACGAGACCTTGCCCGGCTGGCAAGAGGAAATCAGCGACGTCCGCCGCATGGACGACCTTCCCGCCGGCGCCAAGCGCTACCTCGACCGCATCAGCCAACTGCTGGACCGCCCGGTGGAGGTCGTCTCGGTAGGTCCCGATCGCCGGCAGACGATATTTGCTACGCGAGTTGTCACAGTTTAGCCCCGGCGTCCACGCCGGGAAATAGTAATGCCCGGTCCATCCCACACAACGAGCGAATTGCCGGACGTGCCTTGGGAGAAGATGCCGCGGCACATTGCCGTGATTATGGACGGCAACGGGCGTTGGGCCCGGCAGCAGGGATTGCCGCGGATCGAGGGACATCGTCGTGGCGTGGCCAGTGTCCGCCGCACCACCGAGGAATGTGCCAGGCTGGGCATCGAGCAGCTTACGCTCTACTGCCTTTCCAGCGAGAACTGGAAGCGCCCGCCCGCGGAACTCGAGTTCCTGATGCACCTTCTCCAGCAATACATGATCGAAGAGCGCAGCACGATCATGCGGCAGAACATCGGGGTGGCCATGATCGGCCGCCGGGAGGGGATTCCCGAAGAGGCGCTGCGAGAGATCGACAAGACGGTCTCGATGAGCGCCGAGAACACCGGCTTGCGGCTGTGTCTGGCAATCAACTACGGCGGCCGGGCCGAACTGGCCGACGCCGTCCGCCGCATTGCCAGTGAAGTACAGTCCGGCCGGCTGGACCCCGCCGACGTAGACGAGCAGACGATAGACTCCCACCTTTACACCGCCGGTATGCCGGAGCCCGACCTGTTGATCCGCACGGCCGGCGAGATGCGCATCAGCAACTTCCTGCTATGGCAGATCAGCTACGCGGAGATCTGGGTGACCGACCTGTGCTGGCCCGAGTTCGACGAGGCCCAACTCCATGTCGCCATCCGCAACTTCGCCACCCGCGACCGCCGGTTCGGCGGACTGACGGAATAATAAACACGGCGCTGTCAGGGTTTGCTATCTTGCTGTACAATAGGAGAAGCAGGAGACCTGATCGATATCGAAACGGCGATATGTCACGCCGAAGAAATCAGTGTAGGATAACCTCAACGGGAGGACATGCGTGATGGCTTCCGAGACACCGACGATCAAGACCGAGTATGCCCATATTGTTTGCACGCCGGGGATTGTGGGCAAGGAGGCGCGGATTGCTGGCCACCGTATCCGCGTGCGCGACATTGTTGCGGCACGTGACTTGGGAGGCCTCAGTCCCGAGGAAATCGCGGCCAGCGTCTACCCCAATCTCACACTGGCACAGGTATACGCGGCACTGGCGTACTACGAAGATCACCGCAGCGAGATCGACCGTGCATTCGAGGATGACGCCGAGGCGGTTGAGGATTTCAGTCGTCGCCACCCGGATCTGGTGCGCGATCTGCAACCTGATAAGGAATTGGATAGTTGAGGTGGAAAATGATTGGCGATAATGTGCTCAAGCAGATCAAGTCGATGCTGGAGGCTGCCTTCGTGGACCGTCTGCGAGGCGTGGTGTTGTACGGTTCGGAGGTTCGCGGTGAGGCCGATCTTGATAGCGACATCGATCTGCTTGTCCTGCTGACCGGACCAGTGAACGAAGGCGAAGATTCCTGGACGTGTATTCGCGCTTTGTACCCGCTCGTGCTTGAATTAGAGCGGCCGATCCACGCCAAGCCCACCGACATTAGCGTGTACGAGGCACAGGAATATCCGCTATACTGCAACGCTAAACGGGAAGGAATCCTGGTGTGAAAGCACGAGTTGGAGAGTTGTGGAACCGCGCCAAGAAGGCCATTGCTGTAGCTAGAGCTACCCTCTCACTTGATTCTGATTCGGCCGCGTCAAGGGCCTATTATGCCGCGTTCTATGCGGTGTCTGCAAGATTCGCATTGGAGGGCCGGTCATTCCGGAGACACTCGGGCGTCGAAGCAGCCGTACATCGTGACTTGGTCAAAACGGGCATCTGGTCAGTGCAACTCGGCGAGGGCTATTCACGGTTGGCCGAGGTCCGCAGCATCGGCGACTACGGCGAAGCGGAACACGTTTCTGAGAAGCACGCCGCCGAAGCCATCGAAATTGCGACCGAAATCCTCAACACCGTCGCTCGCGAACACTCCGATATATTTGCTACGCCATCCGCAACCGGCGGTTCGGGGGATTGACGGACTGAGTGTTCCCGTTCAGGATCGTATGAATCAAGTGCTGGCACAAGGTGATGGTCGGTGCCCTTGTTATCCGAACTGATTGAGCGAACCTCACGCCTTCAACGAATGTCCACAGAACACGGGAATCCACCCTGTCTGGATAAACGTAGTTGGCGCTGCTAACTTGGCCGGCGCAACTTGTTGCACCAATATTCAAATGTGTGCCCAATTCACGATCTGTCACCGTGGCAAGAAGAAGAGGAAACCGAACCGGTCACCCACGTCATCCGGGGCGAATTGCAAAGACAGAAACTCAGCTCCTGGCTGAACTCGAAGACCACCTTTTTCTCTTGCGAGACCAATGGCACAGTCTGAGGAGAGACCCTGTGCACATCAAAGTAATTGCAGCCGAACTTCGTGTTCTCCTCTGCCTTTCGGGTGGTACTGAGGGACTGCTTTGGAGACTCGCGGACCGTTTGGGAGTATCCGATGCTATTGAAGTGTACTCACACGGTGGTGTTGATCCAGACCATCCACTGGCGAAAGGACTGCGACTCGCTGTGACTTTTCTTCAGCGTCCCGGTGCCTTTGCTCATCCTGCGTTTGCAAAGCTGTCTCCGGACAAGGTCTCCAGGCTCAGGGATGTGGTTAAACGGGACGAAGCGGTCTACACGCTCGGAAGAAGCTTCACTCATGAGCAGATCATCCGCAAGATCGCCGAGCAAATCGGCACCGCTCACGCCGACGACGGCATCGAGCCGGGGCTTGCCACGTT
The DNA here is from genome assembly GCA_030605745.1 of Pirellulales bacterium. Lineage (GTDB taxonomy): Bacteria > Planctomycetota > Planctomycetia > Pirellulales > Thermoguttaceae > JAUWHT01. Next base: position 30,491 of record JAUWHT010000330.1, read on the forward strand.
GAACGAGCTATTGATTTATGGGCGTTCAGTATACTTCCCAATACTCGCATTCCTTGCTGAGGCTACTTTGGAGGTCGGGGAACGTGTGCTGTACTTTGCGGGTACGTCCGGAAAATACCAAAGGCGACGTTATAGCCCGCCGGTAAGCATCGTAGTACATCTTACTCTTCGTGAAATCCCGCTTGGACGTGTAGCGATTGTCACGTTCCAGTCGCACACGGCGGCAGTCAAAGTCCAGGTCTTGATTAGCCCTCGGACGTTTGTCTTCATAGTGGGCAAAGCAGCGAAAAGACCGACAACGGTCTCCGTTCCATTCCCGTCTGACTGGCAGGAGGGAGGAAACGTTGCATCTTGTCTTGTGTATGACCATCGGTCGAAGCGACTGCAAGCGATGGGACCAAATATCGGCGGAGAGTCCATTGAAGGATGTGATCTGGGCTACGTTCACATCGCAGAGTTTTCGCACCCGCAGATGGACCCAGCACATGAACCGTACGCACTCGTGCAAGGCATCCATACTCACGAGCATTTGTTCACACCGAGCGAGTTCGCCCAACTTCTGCAAAAGAAGCGGCTCGCCGCCAGCAGCGACTCAGACGTCTAACAACAGGCACTTAGCGTCCGTTTCCTTGTGAGTCGCTTGAGCGTCACTCCCGATGACACTGCTCAGCCGCCGAAGGTCAGGGCGGTCGGCCTCCTCGCACATCTGGTCCATCTACTCCAACGCTTCAGGAGGCGACGGTGCAGGAAAGTGGCCGTTAGGAGGCAGCACAGACTTTCCGGTCTCTATTGACGTAATCCTCCTTTCTCTATATCATCGCAACTATGAAGAATGGAGTTTTCTGTGGAGATCAGACCACCCTGGCAGCCGGACATGGCTCAAAATGCCAGCGTGCGCTCTTGCACCCGTGGAGCCACTCTGACACGCCAGGCGCTCATCTGGTCGGCATTGCCGGTGCCGGGATGCGGGCGTTGGCCGACGTGTTGCTGGGATGGGGCTGGAAACTTAGCGGGTCTGACCTGGCGATCGGGTCGGTGCGGGAACTCGCTCGTGATGGAGTACGACTGAGCGAAGGCCACGCCGCCGAAAACCTTCCGCCAGAAACCGAACTGGTTGTCTACAGCGATGCCATTGCGGCCGGGAACCCTGAACTCCATCGGGCCGACGAACTGGGTATCCCCACGTGCAGTTACTTCGAGATGCTCGGCCGGCTCAGTTCGGACAAAGAGTGCCTGGCGGTGGCCGGGACGCACGGCAAGTCGACCGTCACCGCCATGGCCGCCGAGGTGCTTGTGGAGGCCGGCTGGGATCCGACTATGTTCTGCGGGGCCGCCCCGATGGGCCGGCGCTCCGGCGGACGCGCCGGCAGCGGCGAGTTGGTACTGGTCGAGGCGTGCGAGTATCGGGCCAATTTCCTCCATCTGCGGCCCAGCTTGGCTGTGATCCTGGGCATCGAGCCGGACCATTTCGATTGTTACGACTCGCCGAATGAGTTGGAACACGCCTTCGCACGATTTGCCCGAATGGTGCCTCGCCGCGGCCTGGTCCTGGCCCGGCACGACTGTGCGGCTACCCGCCGGGTCATCGGGGAATTGTCCTGCCGGGTAGAGACCTTCGGCACCGACGCGGCGGCCGACTGGTCGGCCAGAAATCTGGCGCACCGGCGGGGTCGGTACGGCTTCGAAGTGCGTCACCAGGGTCGGTATCTGTGCGACGTAAAACTGCGAGTCCCCGGTCGGCACAACGTGCTGAACGCCCTGGCCGCGGCGGCCTTGGCCTGGGAGAACGACGTGCCGGCGGAGCGGATCGCCCGGTCGCTGGGCCGTTTCCGCGGTCTGCACCGGCGGCTGGAGGTGCGTGGCAGCTTCGCGGGTGTGCTGCTGGTGGACGATTACGCGCACCACCCGACCGAAGTTGCCGCCTCGCTGGCGGCGGTTCGCCGGATGGCCCCCGGGCGGCCGGTGTGGTGCGTATTCCAACCCCATCAGGTCTCGCGAACGGAACACTTACTGGACGAACTGGCCGAGAGTCTGCAAAATGCCGAGGTGGTGTTGGTGGCGGAGATTTTCCGTGCCCGGGAGGGGCCCCCTCACGACGGGGAAGTGACGGCGGCCGATCTGGCCCGGCTGGTCCGTGCCCGGGGCGTCGAGGTCCCATCGCTGCACGCCGTCGAGGAAATCACCCGGCTGCTGGAGATCCGGCTCGCCCCGGGCGACGTACTGATCACCATGGGTGCGGGCGATATAGGAAAAATTTGTGATGGCTTTGATAACCGGCTTCGAGCGGATCGTGCAGCGGGATGAGCCGCTGGCGATGCACACCTGGTTCCAATTGGGCGGCCCGGCAGAGTATTTTGCCGAGCCGGACGACGTCGACCAACTGATCGCACTGGTGAAGCGCTGCCACGAGGAAGGGGTTCCCGTCCGGCTGCTGGGCCGAGGGTCCAACGTGCTGGTCCGCGACGAGGGTGTGCCGGGGCTGGTGCTGCGGCTGTCCGCGCCCGCCTTCTGCAAAATCGAGGTCCAAGGACGGTCGATCACCGCCGGCGGCGGGGCCAAGCTGGGGCGGGTGATCACCACGGCGGTCCACCGGGGGCTGGCCGGGTTGGAAATGCTGATCGGCATTCCCGGCACGCTCGGCGGCGCCCTGCACGGAAACGCCGGCACACACGGCGGCGACGTCGGACAATGGACCACCCGGGCCACTGTCATTACCCACACCGGAGAAGTTTCGCAGCACGGCCACGACGAGCTGGTCTTCGAATACCGCCAGAGCAGCCTCGACGAACTGGTTATCCTCGAAGCCGGTTTCCAACTCGAAGAGGAAGACCCACGGGAACTTGCCCGGCGAATGCAGAAGCAGTGGATCGTCAAGAAGGCCGCTCAGCCGATGGGCCACCAGTGTGCCGGCTGCGTGTTCAAGAATCCCCGCGGCACCAGCGCCGGCGAGTCGATTGAAGAAGCGGGGCTGAAAGGTACACGCGTCGGCGGCGCCGTGGTCAGCGACCGGCATGCCAACTTCATTGTCGCCGAACCCGAGTGCACCAGCCAGGACGTGCTGCGGCTGATCGAACTGGTCTGCGGCCAGGTCCACGACCGGCTGGGGATAGAACTCGAGCGCGAATTGGAGGTCTGGTAGGCAGTGAGGGGGTGGCAATTCATTGCCACCTTAAGTGGTTTGTTCATGCGCGCATCAAAGAAGCGAAAAAGAAAACCCTCCCCGCTTCCCACCAGGTCGAACCGGTTGGTCTCGCTGCTCTGGGGTCGTGGTCGACCGGTTACGCTGGCAGTGTTGACGGCGCTGGTGCTACTGTCCGCATGGTGCGCGGTGTGGCACAGCACCGGGGTCCGCGAGTATATCTTCACGTTCGGCGACTACGAGGTGACCCCACAGAAAGTGGAAATCACGCCGCTGCCTGACTGGATTCACACGGACATCCGCAGCGAGGTGTTTCGCAACGCCAGCCTGGACGGCCCGCTGTCGATCATGGACGAAGACCTTGCGGAGCGAGTTGCCGGCGCGTTCTCGTTGCATCCCTGGGTGGCCAAGGTTCGCCGGGTGACGAAGCACCATCCGGCACGGCTGGTCGTCGAATTGGATTATCGTCGGCCGGTTTGCATGGTCGAGGTGCCCAACGGATTGCTGCCGGTTGATGCCTGGGGCGTGCTGCTGCCAGTGGCCGACTTCTCGCCCGTCGAGGCCAGCCGCTACCCGCGCCTGGTCGACATTAAGACGGTTCCCGTGGGAACGGTGGGCGAGTGCTGGGGCGACGCGCGAGTGATCGGCGGTGCAGAAATCGCGGCCGCGCTGCGCGAGGCCTGGGCCGAGTTGAAGCTCTCGCAGATCGTGCCCTCCGCCCCCTTGGCCACCAGTGTCGGGGAGGCGTCTACCTATACCCTATTGACCCGGGGCGGCACACGGATCCGTTGGGGTCGGGCGCCAAGCACCAGCGCACCCGGCGAACTGCCGGCTGCCGACAAAGTTGCTCGGCTTAAAGAGTACGTGACCCGGCACGGAACCTTGGAAGGCCGCGAGGGACCACAAGAACTCGACGTTCACAGCCTGCCAGTTTCGTCCCGGCCAAAACTGTAGGAGGCGTTACCAACACTAACTCTGACGCAATCGAGGAAGACACCATGGAGACACGGAGTTCACGGAGAATACGAATGACGTAGAGTTCTATGATTAACGTTAAGCTCCGTGAACTCCGTGTCTCCGTGGTGAACCTATGGTTGCAGTATTGTCCTGCCCGCTCGCCTTCAGTTGCCCCTTGATCTCTTCCCGCACGATCGGCATCTTCTGGGGTGCCTCGATGCCGATACGGACGATCCCCTGGGCAACGCGGACAACGGTCACTGTGACGTCGTCCCCGATAAGTATCTTCTCACCGACTTTTCGCGACAAAACCAGCATCGTGCCGTCCTGATCGGGGCCAGCAACCTCCCGGCGATCAAAATCCTCCGAGAAATCAATGCACGCCAAGACCCTACCACCCCATACTTAATAGGATAGCACTGCTAGCAGCAAAGTGCAATAGGGGTTCCTGTCTGCTGGGTCCGAAATTTCCCTGTGGATGGGACGCAAAGATGGTTCAGTTAAGGGGTTTGGCGAAGAATTGTGGGTCTGGCAATATTTTCGGGCAGCCTATTGTAGGAGGCGACTCCAGTCGCCGATTGGAGCAGTTCTGGCAGTCCATCGGCGACTGGAGTCGCCTCCTACAAGCTATTTCGGCTCGGGGAACGCAATTTTGCCACACCCAGAATTGCCGGAAGTGCAGTCCACGGTTGGCCAACGTACGAGATTACGGTACAATAGTCAAACACAAGGTTAAGTAACAAAATGCCTGTAGATTCAACCACTGTTGTCGATGCGCTAGCCGGAACCAGTGCCCCGAACAGGGAGGTCGAACGCAAGCTGGCCGAGTTAGCACTGGGGATCGTCTGCGCCTTGGAAGAGTTGCAGACCTCGGTCGAACAGGCTGAGAGAGACTTATTCAACCTCGAAACCTATAACGCCGCCAAGAGCAGACGTCTGGGGCCGGACCTAATCGAGTTGCTCGAGTGGGGCATGGAGTTGGAGAACGTCCAAGACCTGGCGCCGGAAGGACTGAGCGAGAGCTACGAGAAAATGAAGCTGCTCGCACGGCGGGTAATCTTGAATTCGTAGCATATGGGAGCACGTCATGAAAACAATGCAGGGAATACTGGTAGTTGTGCTGGTTCTTCTGGCTTTGGCTACTTCCGCCCGCGGTGCCGAGAACGTGAAAACCGTTTTGGTCGAGGCCGAGGGCTTTGAGAACCTCGGCGGCTGGGTGGTCGACCAGCAGTTCATCGACCAGATGGGCTCGCCGATGCTGCTGGCCCATGGGCTGGGCGTTCCGGTCGAAGATGCCACCACCACGGTCGAGTTCCCCGCGGCCGGAACGTATCGTGTGTGGGTGCGGACCCGCGACTGGGTCGCCCCGTGGAATGCGCCGGGGGCGCCGGGCAGGTTCCAACTGCTGCTGGACGGCAAGCCGCTGAAAACCACCTTTGGAACCGAGGGGGCCCGGTGGCATTGGCAAGATGGTGGGACGGTCGAGATCACCGGCAAGAAAGTCACGCTTGCCCTACACGACCTGACAGGCTTCGACGGCCGTTGCGATGCGATCATTTTCTCGACCGATACGGGTTTCACCACGCCGCAGGACAACCAATTGGCCACATTCCGTAAGAAGTTTCTTGACCTGCCAGATATTCCCGAGGACGCCGGCCGGTTCGACCTGGTGGTAGTCGGCGGGGGCATTGCGGGCACATGCACCGCGATTTCGGCCGCACGGCTGGGGCTTGAGGTGGCCCTGATCCAGAACCGGCCCGTGCTCGGCGGCAACAACAGTTCAGAGATCCGGGTCGGTATCGCCGGCAAGATACAGCAGCCGCCCTATCCGGCCTTGGGTGGCGTGGTCCGGGAAATCAGTCCCAGCCGTGGCGGTGCCCAACCGTCAGCAACTCACAATGCCCAACCGGCAGCCACCTACCAGGACAACAAGAAACTCCGCCTGGTCCAGGCCGAAAAGAACCTGCATCTGTTCCTCAATACGCACGCCTACAAGGTCGAAAAAGATGGAAATCGCATCGTTGCGGTGATCGCCCGACATATCCGCACCAATAAGGAATTGCGATTCTCCGCGCCGCTGTTTGCCGACTGCACCGGCGACGGCAACATCGGCTACCTGGCTGGGGCCGACCATCGCTACGGGCGCGAAAGCCGCCGGCAAACCGGCGAATCGCTGGCGCCGGAAAGGCCCGACCGGCAGACCATGGGCACCTCGGTGATGTGGTGCTCCGTGGAGGCTGACACGCCGACGGCATTTCCCGATTGCCCCTGGGCCGTTCAGTTCAGCGAGAAAAACTACCAACGGGCGATCTCCGGCAACTGGAACTGGGAAACCGGTTTCCGTCACAACCAGGTCGATCAGTTTGAGTATGTCCGCGATCATGGTCTGCGGGCCGTTTTCGGCAACTGGGCGTTCCAGAAAAACCATGCCCCGGACAAAGCAAAATACGGCAACCGAAAGCTCGGCTGGGTGGCTTACGTCGGCGGCAAGCGGGAATCACGCCGCCTGCTGGGCGACGTGGTCCTGCGCCAACAAGACGTCGACCAGCGCAAGCCGTTTCCCGACGCCTGTGTGACTACCACCTGGGGGATCGACCTACACTACCCAATCCAGTCCGATCAATTCCCCGGCCGGGAATTCCGCTCTGAGGCCAAGTTCCACCATATCAAGCCGTACGCAATTCCGTACCGCTGCCTGTACAGCCGCAATGTGGAAAACTTGTTTATGGCCGGGCGGGACATCAGCGTTACCCACGTGGCGCTGGGGACGGTCCGCGTGATGGGAACTTGCGGCATGATGGGCGAGGTCGTCGGTATGGCGGCCGCGGTATGTAGGAAACACGGCGCCAATCCACGCGGCGTCTACCAAAGCCACCTGGACGATCTGAAGCAACTGATGACCCGAGGCGTCGGCAAACTGCCGCTGCCGGAGTGACCTGAGGAGCAAGTGGAATCGTTGACTTCGAGCAAATAGCCCCGCCCGGAAGGGTGGGGTTGGCGGCGTCGACCATAACGGAACCCCACCCTTCCGGGCGGGGTTATGGGCGAGTCACGCAGGGGCTGGCGGCCCGATGGCCTAACCGCTACCATGGAGTACTTACGAACATCCACAATTGGTTTTCTAGGAGGGATTTATGTCTGATCCTGCGGAACTGTACGACGCAATTTTGACCGGAAACGCCAAGAAGGCGGAGGAAATCGCCAAGGCCGTGCTGGAGGCCAAGGTCGATCCGAGTGAAATTGTCCAAAAACACATGATTCCGGCCATGGACGAGGTCGGAAAGCGATTCGAGAGCAACGAATATTTTGTGCCCGAGCTGTTGATTGCCGCCAGGGCGATGAAGACCGCCCTGGAACTCATCACGCCACATCTGGTCGCAGCCGGGGTGGAGCCGGCCGGGCGGGTGGTAATCGGCACGGTCCAGGGCGACCTGCACGATATCGGTAAGAACTTGGTGGCCTCGATGCTCGAAGGCGGCGGGTTCCAGGTCGTCGACCTGGGCGTAGACGTGCCGCCGGAAAAGTTCGTCGAAGCCGTCCGGGAAAAGGGCGGCACCATTCTGGCCCTCTCCGCGCTGCTGACCACCACGATGACCATGATGAAGACCGTCATCGAGGCGCTTCAGAAGGCCGGCATCCGCGACGCGACCAAAGTGATAATCGGCGGTGCCCCAATTACCCAACAGTACGCCGACGAGATCGGCGCCGACGGCTACAGCGACAACGCCAGCGCCGCGGTGGCCGTGGCACGAGAATTGACCAGCTAAGGACCCGCGCAGAAATAAGCTGTACAAATTGGTGGCACGCCCTGAGGAACGAAGGGCGTGGCAAGGTGCCCCAAACACGCCCTTCGCTGCGCTCAGGGACGTGCCACTCTTGGTGGAATTCGTACAAGTTATTTGTGC
>JAUWHT010000008.1 GCA_030605745.1 Pirellulales bacterium
GCACAAATAACTTGTACGAATTCCACCAAGAGTGGCACGTCCCTGAGCGCAGCGAAGGGCGTGTTTGGGGCACCTTGCCACGCCCTTCGTTCCTCAGGGCGTGCCACCAATTTGTACAGCTTATTTCTGCGCGGGTCCTTAACCTCGGCGTCCACGCCGGGCAGTTGCGCCGCGTGGACGCGGCGGCTAAACTATCGCTTTGGAATCTCGGTGATACGGAGCTTCCTGAACGACAGGTCGGTTGTCGGGTCGTGGCCTTGTATCTGGATCGTGCCGGGTTTCAGGCGGAGCCCGCGGCGGGGATTTTCGTCGGGCCGGCGGGTGTCAGTCCAGTCGCTGACCTGGTAGCCGTTGACCCACGCAGCTATATGCCGGCGGTCGGCGTGGATCGTCATATAGAACCACTTGAAATCGTCGGCGACGGCTTTTCGGGCGTTCTGGCGGCGGAAGATGCCGCCGGTGCCGCAGTCCTGCGGCCTGGTCCGGTCGCCGTCGAGGTAGCCGTTCTGGATCTGGCACTCGTAGCCGTTCATGGTCTCGCACGGGATGCAGCGGAAGAAGATGCCCGAGTTTAGTCCCTTGCCGTTGACAAACACCTCGAGCTGCAAGGTGAAGTCGGCGTAGCTGCCTTCGGTTTCGAGTTGGCCTTTGCCGTTTTTGACGTTAAGCCATCCCTCGGGCGTGACGGAAAAGACGCTTTTCATGTCGGGGTAGGTTTTCCAGCCGGCCAGGTCCTTGCCGTTGAAGATGCTTTTCATGCCCAGCGGCTTGAGCTTGATATTGCGGAACTCGATTTTACCGCGGCGGTATTGCAGGCCGATGAACCCGCGGCCCAGCGGCTTCGGGTCGGTGTAGTCGAGTACCTGCCGACCGTCGATTTTCACGACAAAATGGTCTCTATCGGCGGTCAGCTCCATCGACTGCCAGTTGGTGCTGTCGTGCCGGGTTTCGCACTTCTTGCGCTGGACGATGCTGCCGGTTGGCCAGTCGTTTTTGTCCCAGTCGGCGATGTTCACCTCGTAGCACCGGCCTTTCACGTCGCTCGGCTTGGGGCTGGTGCAAAGGAACACGCCGCTGTTGCCGTTCTCGACGCTGCGAAAGTCGAGCTTCAGGACGAAGTTGCCGAACTGGGTGGTGGTGTGCAGCAGGCCCGGTTCGCCCTCGGTGGCGGTAAGCGCCCCGTCGGCCACTCTCCAGTTGGCCTTATGGGCAGGCCTCCAGCCGAACATGGTCCGGCCGTCGAACAGCAGGATCCAGCCCTTGGCCAACTCTTCCTCGCTGAGCGTGTTCGGCTCGGCGGCGCCGACCGGGCTGGTTGGTACCAGCAGGCAGAAAAAGACTGCCCACGTAACTCGGTTCATCAATGCACTCATGATTTCTCCTCGGGTTTGAAGTGTTCAAGGGCAACAAAGACCCCGCCAGTATAACGGTTCGCTAAACCCCCATAAAGCCGCGACCGCTGGTCGCGCCCCGAGAGACAATCACGCGGTTTTCTCAAATCGCCGGTCGCGACCACCGGTCGCGGCTTTATGATTCTTCAGACGCAAGCGACGCCATGCCACCAGGCGAAAAAGGGGGTGTTATACGGGGGGGTACAATTTTGTATAATGCAAGTGTATTGTGGGGTCCGGCAAGTATTACCAATTGAAGGAGCAATTCCAATGAACGTTTTTTCTTTTGGCCGTACCGGTTCGGTACTACTTGCGCTGGCGTTGCTTTGCGCGCCGATTCAGGCCTACGCCCAGGATAAAACGGCGGCCGGCACACGACAGTACAATGCGGCCGTGGGGCTGCACAACACCGGGGCCTACGATCTGGCCGCCAAGGAGTGGGTTAAGTTCATCACCGACTTCAAGACCGATCCCCGCGTCTGCCGGGCGTGGCATTACCTGGGCGTCTGCTACTCCAAGCTGAAGAAGCCCACTGAGGCGGAGAAGGCCTTTGCGACGGTCGTGAAGTCCTTTCCCAACTGCGACGTGCTTGAAGAGACGCTGTTGAATCTCGGTTTGACGCAGTACAACATGGCCCTGTCGGGCAAGCCCGAGACGTTCGACGCGGCGGCGGCTACCTTCAACATGCTGGCGACCAAGTACCCAAAAGGGAAACATCTGGCCGATGCAATCTTCTATGAGGGTGAATGTCTTTACAACCGCGGCAAGAAGAAGGAAGCTGCCGCGAAGTACAGCCAGGTGGTCACTAATCACCCCAACCATGTGCGGGCGGCGCAGGCGCTGTTTGCCTTGGGTGTGACCTGGGCGGACCTGGGCCAGCACAAAGAGGCGATTGCGACCTGCGGCTGGTTCCTGAAGAAGTTCCCCCAAAGCCCGCTGGTCGCTGAGGCAACCATGTGGCAGGGTGAGTCGCAGTACGCACTGGGGCAATATGCCGAGGCGATCAAGTCGTACACCGCCGCCGCCGGCAACAAGGCATTCAAGATGGCCGACTACGCCACGGTCCGACTTGCAGATGCCTTAGCGGCGCTGAAAAAATATGCCGAGGCGGCCGCGATGTACGCCTCTGTGCCGGGGAAGTATCCCAAGTCGAAATACATCGGCCTGTGCAAGCTGGAGGCGGGCAAGAAGTACTACGCGGCGGGAGAGTTTGCTAAGGCCCTGGAGTTCCTGAACGAGGTCATCGCCGGCGGCGGGAAGTCGGCCCCCGAGGCCGCCCACTGGGCGGCCCGAAGCCTGCTAAAGCAGAACAAGCCGGCCGAGGCGCTGGAATTGGTGGGAAAGGTCCTGCCCGGCGCAGGCGCGGGTCCCGACGCGGCCACGCTGTTGATGGATCAGGCAGATGCAACCTACGAAATCCCTGCCCAACGCGGCGAGTCGGTCGCATTGTACGCGGCGTTGGCGGCGCAGTATCCCGGCACGCCGGAAGCACCCCAGGCCCTGTACCTGGCCGCGTTTGCCGCGATGAACTTGGACAACCACAAGACGGCCCTGAGCCACGCCAACGCATTCCTGACAGCCCACGGCAATCACGAACTGGCAACCGGTGCGATGCACGTCAAGGCCGAAAGCAGCTTGCTGCTGAACCGGTACGCCGAGGCCGAGAAGCTCTATCGGCAGCTTCTTCAAAGAGCACCCGGCGACCGCGACGCGGAGATTTGGAAGGTTCATCTGGGCACGGCATTGTACTTACAGAAGAAGTATACCGAGACGATCGCCGCCCTGTCGCCGGTGATTACCGGGATCAAGACTCCCGACCTGTTGGCCGAGGGCTGGTATCGGCTCGGCAGTAGCCAGGCGGCGCTCAAACAGTTTCCAGAGGCCGTCAAGTCGCTGGAAAGGGCACTCGCCATCCAGCCGAAATGGAAGCTGGCCGACGATAACCACCTGGTGCTGGCCTACGCCTACCAGCAAACGAAGGACTACGCCAAGGCCAAGGAGCATGCCCGAAAGGTGATCGCCGAGTTCCCCGACAGCAAGCTGCTGGATGTGGCGCATTACCGGCTGGCCGAGTCCTGCCGTTTGAGCAATGACCTGAAGACTGCGGTGGCCGAATATAAGCTGCTGCTGAAGAACTGGCCCGACAGTCGCGCGATGCGGCAGGCAGTTTACGGACTCGGCTGGGCCCAGGTCGGCTTGAAGGATTACGCCGGTGCAGAGACGAGTTTCAGCACGTTGATCGAGAAGTATCCCGACTACGCCGACGATGCGTATTTCGAGTTGGGCTGGGTACAGAAATCGCTGAAGAAGCAGGCCAAAGCGGCCGCCTCGTTCGCTAAGCTGGTGGAGAAATATCCCAACAGTACGTTGGCTGCCGACGCGCACTACCTGCTCGGCGATCATGCCTACGAGAAGAAGGATTACAAGAAAGCAGCCCTGGCCTATCACGCGGCAATGACCAAGGCAGGCAAGACTAAACTGGGCGAAGAGGCCACCTATAAGCTAGGGCTGTGCTATTACCTCCTGGACGACCTGAAAAATGCCCGGCAGACGTTCAACCACCAGCAACTGACCTGGCCCGGCGGATCGCTGGTCTGCGATGCCGCATTCTGGGAGGCCGAGAGCGCGTTTCGGCAGAAGGATTACAAACAGGCGTTACCAGTGTACGAAAAGGTGGAAAAGCCGTCGAGCCAGCAGATCGCCGTACTTACCCTCTTGCACGGTGCCCAGGCTGCCGGGCAGTTGGAGAAGTGGGAGCAGTGCCTGGCGCTGGCCGGCAAGTGCGTCGAGCAGTTCCCCGACTCACCCCAGCTTGCTCAGGCGATGTATGAGCAAGGCCGGGCAGAGCAGAACCTCGGCAAACTGAACCAGGCAATGGCTACTTACGCGAAGGTCATCACCAAGTCGAATGCGGAGCCGGCCGCCGCGGCACAGTTTATGATCGGAGAAATCCAGTTCGGGCAGAAGAAATATGCTGAAGCGATTGCGAGTTTCTTCCGCGTCATCGGCGGCTATGGGTATCCCAGGTGGCAGGCCGACGCCAGCTACGAGGCCGGCCGCTGCTTCGAGGTGCTGGGTAAAAAGCCCCAGGCGGTGAAGCAGTACCAGAGGCTAGTCGAGAAATTCCCCAAAAGCGACAAGGTCCCGTTGGCAAAAGAGCGGATTGAAGCACTGAAGTAGACACATTCAGTAGTTCCAAATTTGTACATGCGGTTCTTACTTACTCAAAGTGTAAACGCTAGCGCGTGGGAAATGTGGATTCGCACTGGAAAACAGGGGGCCAGGGGCCAGGAAACTTGCTCACTAGCCCCTGATCCCTGGCCCCTAGCCCCTTGGTTTCCAGCATATTTCACGTTTCCAGCATGCTAGGCTTTGTCAGAAAACGTGTAGGGTGGGTGCTTGCACCCACGCGAAGGTTGCGGTTTTTCCGCGTGGGTGCAAGCACCCACCCTACAGATCGGCGCTGTCCATCCGTTTTCTGACAAAGCCTAGCATTTACAGTTTGAGTTACTTATCAGTGACGTGCTGGGCCGAGGTCGAGAAATTGGGTAATCCCCAGAGCTGCACCACGGCGTCGTCGCCGGCCGAAACCGCACGCCGGCCGTCGGGCGAAACTGCCACGCTGCGAATGCCGTCCCGGTGTTTGCCGAAACGATAAACCTCCTCGCCGTTGCTGAGCTTCCACATCCGGATGGTGCGGTCGATGCTGCTGGAGAGCGCGTACCCCGGCGCGCCGGGGTCGGGCGAGAAGGCCACGCAGGTAACCGCCTGGAAGTGTCCCGTGCACGCCTGCCGCTGCTCTGCGGTCTCCACGTCCCACAGCCGCACGGTGTTGTCGGCGCCGCCGGAGAGCGCGAGATTCCCATCGGCCGAGAAGGCGACGCAGGTGACCGCACCTTGGTGCCCCGACATGCTGCGGATCTCCTTGCCGCTTGCGCGTTCCCATAGCCGGACCGTCCGGTCGTCGCCGCCGGAAAGGATCATGGATCCATCGGGCGAAAAGGCCACGCTGGTAACCGGTCCTTGATGGCCGGTAAACTGGTTGAGTTGCTGACCGGTCGAGGCGTCCAGCAGTCGAACGGTCGCGTCCTGGCAGGCCAGCAGGAGGTATTTTGCATCGGGCGAGAATTTCGCGTTCTGGACGACCGGTAGTTTGTTGATCTCGACGCGGCCGGTTTCCCCCGGCGCGCCGGGGCCTGCCGCCGGCCAGACATGCACGGTGCCGGACCCCGGCGCGCCGGGGGTCGCCGTGCTCAATGCCAACACCTTCTTTCCGTCGGGCGAGATGGCCACCGTGAGGACGGCAGCGGTCGCACCTTCAAAGTAGCGCTCGGCCCCACTGTCCACGTCCCACAGCCGGACCGTTTTGTCCTCGCCACCAGAGAGCACGGATGCCCCGTCGGGCGTAAACACCGCGACAGTGACCGGCCCGGTATGACCTTCAAACGAACGGATCTCTCCAACCGGGCCCGTAAAACTCAAGATGTCCGCAGGACTGCTTTCAGGCGTTTGGTCCAAGTTGCCGGATGACTGCAACAACTGATGCAACGTGCGATCGTACCGCCCCGGCGCGCCGGGGTATCTTGGCCGGGCCCGGCTCCGTGTGGAGCGTCGGGCGTGTGATGATCTGTTGCCGTGTCGCTTCGCCGAGTCCCGGCGCGCCGGGATCGGCGGCGGCTCGGACTCGGAACTGCTCATCAAGGCCCGGGCCGCAACGGCCAGCGCCACGACCACCAGCCCCAGCACGATCGATTGGCCCTGCCACGACGACTTCTTCCGCTTCTTCCGCCGGCTGTTGTAGGATCTGGCCGGTCGGGCCGTGGTGGCGAACCCCGGCACGCCGAGGCGGCCCGGCTCGATTTGTGGCACCACCGGAGCGGCAGCAACCGCCGGGGCGGAAACACCGGCCGGAGGGAGCGGTGGGGCCGGCCGGCTTGCCGCCAACTCGGCTCGCAATTGCTCATCATATTGGCTCTTCCTCCGGGCATCAAGCAGGCACACCCGGGCGGCCGCCAGCTCGTTGAGAAGCCGCTGCAAGAGTTCCGAATACTCCGCCGACCGCAGATTCCGCACGTGGACCATCTGCCGGTCGGCGGCGTTGGAGATTACGTCTGGATCGGACTCGAACAGACCGATCCCCAACAGGCGGTAATGGTTGGGCGGCTGCTCCTCGGGTGGAATTCCCAGCCATTTTCGATATGGATCGAACTGGGCCATTTATACTTGCTTGCACACCAGGGAGATCTGCAAAGGACGGAAATCAGCGAGCCGCAGGTGGGGCAAAAGGCGTCAGGAACGAATGTACGTTCACCCGCAAGTGGCGTTTTCCCGGGGTTTTGTGAATTGTTGGTGTTTATGGAAGTATACTTCACCGGCCCAACAATTCCCATCGACCGCCGTGGACGGTCGTAAGTCACTACCCAATACCAACTTGCGGCGTGGCAACGCTTTACAGACGCCCGAATTGTTGGACATCGTAACGCCGGCGTTTCGCCGGCACCCCGGGGATCAGTTTTGGTAAATATCCCCACCCCCCGGGTCTGCTGCCAAAACTCTCATAGCCTCGCGCTTCAGCCGGATGAACCAGATGCGTCTTTGCACGAGGCATGAAATGAATGTACCATCCCGACCGGCCGATTTCAAGATCAAGAATTGGCCACATCTGCCGGATGTCATCTTCCAGGCACACTGTTTCTGCGGCGCCAGGGTCGGCTACTGTCTACTGTCGGAACGCGGTAGGGACCGCCCTTGCGGGCGGCCCCCCGCACAGATCCGTACGTGAGGAACTACCTCATACGGCTCCTCCCTTGGGTATCACGGTCAAGATGACACCATCTCTACCAGCCGTAGCCACTCGCGT
>JAUWHT010000444.1 GCA_030605745.1 Pirellulales bacterium
GCACAAATAACTTGTACGAATTCCACCAAGAGTGGCACGTCCCTGAGCGCAGCGAAGGGCGTGTTTGGGGCACCTTGCCACGCCCTTCGTTCCTCAGGGCGTGCCACCAATTTGTACAGCTTATTTCTGCGCGGGTCCTAAACAAACAATGTGCATCGCCTTCCAAACAATAGGTTACAGAACGTGACTACTTCACCACGTCGTAACCGATCGGTCCGATGAAGGTCGGCTCGACGTTCTGCTCGGGAGATGGCTTCCGCCCGTTGCGGGCTGTGCGGAGTGTACCGGTTGTGCGACTCGACGCAATCGGCTCCCGGGTAACCCGGCGGACAGCACTTGGGGACCTCCAGGTGGCCGTGCATAAACAACTCCCAATCGCAGGGAGCGGTTGTCCGCATTCCTGGACCACAAGGCGGAACCTCCTCGGCGTCCATGGCATCGACCAACTCGGGGGTGACCATAATCAGCAGTTCGATCTCGTTCTGTTCGTCTTGCACTTTTCGGAAGAGGACTCCGAGGTAGGGCACTTCGCTGATCCACGGCAGGCCGCGGTTTTCGGCCTCCACGCGGTACTGCACCAGCCCGGCGATAGCCAGTGTCTGGCCCGCCTGCATCTCCACGCCCGTGTCTGCCTCGCGCACGCGCAGGCCCGGCACCGTGGTCCCAGCGATGGTGATGCTCCGGGATTTGTCAATTTCGCTGACCCGCGGTCGGACCTCCAAGCGAATCCGGCCGTTGCCCAGTACAATTGGGACGAAGTCCACCTGGGTGCCGAACTTTTTGTACTCGATAGATATTGTTCCCAGGCTTTGCGGGACGGGTATCGGGAACTCTCCGCCGGAGTTGAAATATGCGGGTCGACCGCTAACGGTTACCAGCGTCGGCTCGGCAAGTATCTTCGCCAGGTTGTCCTGACGCAACGCATCCAGCACCCCGAAAAACGCGCTATTGCCGTCGAAAACGCTGAACTTGAACGTTTCGGCGCCGGTGGTGGTAACCCCGGCACTCGTGGCGGCCGTGATTAGCCCGCTGATGCCCGACAGCACCAGGTTGTTGCCGCTGGTGACCTTGGCGAAGTCAAATCCCAAGCGGCGCAACTTGGTCCGCGAAACCTCAATTACCTTCACGTGCAACAGCACCTGTTGCACGCCGCCGACGGTAATGCTGTTGATTACCTTCGGGTAGTACTCCTCGGCAATTCGGATGATGGTATCGACGTCCTCGGGCTTGTCGACGTAGCCGGTAATCAGCACGCTGGTGACCACTGGTATCACCTTCAGCGAGGTGTTGGGGAACTGGGTGGCCAGCAGCATTTCCAGTTCGCATGCGTCGGCGTAGACGATCACGTCGATCGTGTAGACTGTCTTGTCCTCGCCCCACAGGTTGACCTGGGTAACGCCCGGCGATCTGCACCATATTGGGCGAAAGGGCGGTCAGTTCGAGGATGTCCGGGTTGTTGACCTGCGCCTCGGGGATCTTCTGGTCGAGGGTGAGCCTGCGGCTCGAATTGACCGTCATTTCCAGCCGCTCGTTGGTGGTCTTGACCTCATGGACGATCGCCGGGACTCGGGACCGCTGCGGTTGCACCTTGGCCGGCTCGGCGGCGCCGGACACCGGCGCCAGAATGAAAACCACAAATAGCGGCAAAAGAAACCGCCAGAAGGTCTGCTTCAACATCCGTGTATTCCTTGCAGTTTAGCCGCCGCGTCCACGCGGCGCGATTCCCCTACTGGGGAGATATGTAGGTGTAGGGTGGGTGCTTGCACCCACGCGTTAGTTAGTGTAGCGTACAAAGGACCATGAGTTCGCGTGGGTGCAAGCACCCACCCTACGCCTAGTCTTGTTTGATGTCTTCCTCTTCATCCTCTTCCTCTTCCTCTGTCTTTTCTTCAGCAGGTGGGGTGCCGGTCGGGTTGAAAACAGGGGCAACTTCCGAAGCACTCAATCTCCAAACCTTGGAATCCGGCTGCGACGGGTCGCCGGCCGATTCGAGCACCACGTCGATCACCTCGTCTCCCTTGACCAGCCGCATTTGGTGTCTTTCCGGCTGATATGGCTTGGACAAGTTTGGTTGGTCCGCGGTCCCCTTGACCCGCATCTGCGAGAGAAAATCGAGAAAGCCTGCCCCCTTTCCCTGGGCGACGTTCGGTTCCGCCGGCGGGTTCTCGTGTTTGCGGTCGGTGGCGTTGAAGCCGTGGAACAACTCGTGGGCCGTGCTGCCGTCGACCGTAGCAATCTCGTCATCGTGGGGACTTCGCATGATCAGCCGGATTTTTCCCAACTCGGTGGCCAGCATTATCTTCTCCGCGTGGTCGGGCGTAACCAGCAGCGAGATCGTCGTGGCAGTGATCGACTTCTCGTCCCGATCGTTCGTCTCGACCATGTCGTTGACGGCAAACACCTTTACGTCCTGAAGGATCGTCCGTGTGGTGGTCTCGTGGATCCCCCTGCTCGGACAGTGGACCAGGTGTACCAATACGTCGACGCGATCGCCGGGCAGGATCAGGCCCGAGCCGCCGGTGACCTTGTCCACCTTCACCGAAACCACCCGGTATCCCTTGGGAATCAGCGTGGTGTATCCCTGCTCGCTAGCCCCTTTGCCGAACAGCTTGTTGTCCAGAATAGGCTCGCCGGCGTAGAGCCTGGTTCGGGTACGGCGGCCTTCTACGTCCTCGATCCTTGTCAGCGCCCCAGGGGGGACCTTGCCCTTGGGCCATTGCTCCAAGCGGAGCATGTGCGCACTCAGAGGTTCTCCAAAGCCGATATCCTCCATCGCCACGAAGATGGTTTCCGCATCGCCGGGCGCGATAGCCGGGCCCTTGGTCCGTTTGGCCATCACCTGTGTGATGCCGATCGAAGCCACCAGGCCGCAGCCGAGCGCCAGCAGAAGCAGGACTAACGATTTGCCTCGCATTAACCCCCCCTAATACTAAGCAAAAATGTGCAAAACTTGAACTAAGGCATTGTAAAAGAATAACTTGACCGAATCGGCAACTGGGTGGCACGTCCCTGAGCAGAGCGAAGGGCGTGTTTTTCCGGCCCCCACGCTCATCACTTCGTTCTGGGCGTGCCACCCAATTGATCGAGTTATTGCGTTACAGCTCCTAACCTCGGACCCGGCATGCGGCGGCTACTGGACCGTCTCGCGACGCATGACTGTGGTTGCCGTCAAATTGGTGTCTCCGCCTACAAACATTGGCGAAGGAAGCCAACTTACTTGATTGAAAGGGATTGTGATGGTAACGGTCACCGGTTCGCCATAACCGGCGGTGCTAGGTTCAGACGGATCGACCGTTACGTTCGCACCCGAGATATTTGCACCGGTCAAGTAGTTTTCCACCGCCGTGTTTACCTCGGCGCCGGTGGCCCCGTCCAGCACCGCAATCCGCGCCCCTTCCCGCGACGCATTCGTGATCACCTGTTGGACCATCACCAGCCGTCCAAACTCGATCATCCCGAAAATCAGCAGAAAGAATACTGGCGCAACCATAGCGAATTCGACGGCTGCGGCGCCTCGTCGTTTTCTTTGGCATAATCGGCAAACTTTCTCCAGTTTAGCTCTCATACTAGCATCCCCGTCCAGATGAAGTAGACAATCGTCCCGATGGCAATCGGAATCCCGTACGGCAACAGCATCATGGAACCCTTCCGCTCGGTAGCGAGGCTCGATAGCTGATTTGGATTGCGAACGACCAGGATCTCGGTGGCGATCGACCGGAACTGATACACGTGGTGCCACCATTTTCCTTTCCCCTGGTAGAGGATCATCCCGACGGCGATCAATCCGCCGAAAATGGCCGACAGGCAGAACGCGTAGAAGGTCACCGTGCCCCAGACCCAGGCCCCCACACCGGCCAGCAGCTTCACATCGCCGGCGCCCATGCCGCCGATAGCGTACGCCGGCAACAGCAGGGCCAACCCAACTGCCGTGCCCACCAGGCTCCAGGCCAGCCCGGGCCAACCGAAACATGCGGTGCTGTATACCCAGCCGCCGACGACCAGCGGGAAGGTGATCCAGTTAGGCACCTTCAGCTTCCACCAGTCGATCACCGCCGCGGTGACCAGCACGGCACTTAGCAGCCAGACGTGCCAGTTTTGTGTAAGTGTGTTAAAGAAGGCGTTTGTTTCCGACATCATCTTTCCTTTCAGCTTTCAGCTATCAGCTATCAGCAGCTTTCTGTAGTGGTTTCTGGCTGAAAGCTGACGGCTGATAGCTTAATCCAAAAAACGCCCCCTCGGCGCCAGATCCTCCAGGTGCCGAGGGGGTCCTTCCGGTTTTTGCGGTGTTCGCACCCCGACCCGTCGGACTGGGCCGGATGTTGCCGCCTGCTCGCCACTAGAGCGAGTCGGCAACCGTTTGGAACGTTGTACTGGCCGACGTACCGATCGCGGTGATGGCCGTCAGGCACACAATCACGATCAAGGCCAGCATCACCGCATACTCGACTGCGGTGGGTCCATCCTCTGAAACGAGGAAACGATGCACCTTCTTAGCAAGCAACTTCATGAGAGTTCCTCCATTCCAGTGCTGGTCCTCAAAGGTGAGGACCAACCGGAACAAAAAACGTTTCGGGCTCCTCCGGATACAACGTCGGCGCGATCAGCCGACGCCGGCCTGCTGCGTACCCTCCGGATCCCAAGTTCAACAAAAACAGGCCTCTGTAATGTAATCTATGTCAGAATCCCGGATTGTCAAACTGAGGAGTTTAGCCAAGCCGGGGGCCTTCGGCGAATTCTTCCCGACTCGTTGCCGGATATGACGTTTGGACCGCAACCGTTTAGCCGCCGGGCTTGCCCGGCGCGTTAGGACCCGCACACAAATAACTTGTACGAATTCCACCAAGAGTGGCACGTCCCTGAGCGCAGCGAAGGGCGTGTTTGGGGCACCTTGCCACGCCCTTCGTTCCTCAGGGCGTGCCACCAATTATTTCTAAGAACCATGCCGAAGCAAATGATCCTGTTGTCAGTGCCGGGCTTGCGTGAGAAAGACGTGGCGGTGATGCCAAAGCTGAGGGACCTGACGGCCGGCGGCCAGATCGCCGAAATGGTGCCCAGCTTCCCTTGCGTCACCTGTCCGGTGCAGGCAGCCATGACCACCGGCAAGTTGCCCGTCGATCACGGCGTGGTGGCCAACGGGTTCTACTGGCGTGAGAAGCAGCAGGTCGAGATGTGGACCTCGCCGAACGATTGCATCGAGCGGCCGCAGATCTGGGACTTGCTCTCTCACCAGGTCGGCGGGCTGACCTCGGCCGTCTGGTTCCCGCTGCACAGCAAGGGCTGCGAAGCCGATTACGTCTGCACGCCCGCCCCGATACACAACCCCGACGGCTCAGAATCGCTCTGGTGCTACACCCGGCCGCCGGAACTGTACGGTGTGCTGCGCGACAAGTTCGGGCATTTCCCGCTGCAACATTTCTGGGGCCCGATGGCCAACATCAAATCGAGCGCCTGGATCGCCGACTCGGCGGTTCATACCGCCCGGGTGTACCGGCCCGACTTCTTCTACATCTACCTGCCGCAGCTTGACTACGCTGCTCAGCGGACCGGACCAGACAGCCCGGAAGCCGAAACCGCGGTGGCCGAACTGGACGATCTGATCGGCCGCCTGGCCGACGGCTTTCGTGAGGCGTACGACGGGCAACTGCTATGGATCGTGGCCGGCGAGTACGCAATCACGCCGGTTGACCACGTTACCTATCCCAACCGCGTGCTGCGCGAGGCCGGGCTGCTTACGG